>DASUVR010000001.1:0-6641 GCA_036378855.1 Gemmatimonadales bacterium
TGGTGGCGCCCAACAACTCGGCCGCGATCGGGCAGGGCATTCGGCGCTTGTTGCATGACCCCGGTCTGAGACACCGCCTGGCCCAGGGTGGCCTGGCAACCGCGGCCGAACGGACCTGGGACCAGGTCTACGATCGTCTACTGGAGGACTATCGAGAGGCTATCGAGAATCGAGGCCTAATACAGGCTGCCTGACTGCAGACGCAAATTCGTTAAACCCGCTTACTCAAAACCAGATACGCCACGGCAGCAATGGCGGCGCTCATCGGCATGGTGAGAACCCAGGCCCACACAATCCGCCGGGCGACGCCCCAGCGCACGGCCGAGAGCCGTTGCGCGGCGCCCACGCCGACGATGGCCCCGGTGATGGTATGTGTGGTACTGACCGGCACCCCCAACCTGGAGGCAATCAGCACCGTAATTCCACCCGCAGTCTCCGCGCAAAATCCGCCGAAGGGACGAAGACGAGTGATCCGGGTTCCCATGGTCTTCACGATCCGCCAACCGCCTAGCGCGGTGCCGCAGGCAATGGCGGTGTAGGCCGCGAACTCGACCCACAGTGGGATCCGGTCCGCTGTTGCCACGTAGAAAAAGCCGAGCCAACCTCGCTGGTTCAGGAATAGATGCTGGGTGGAAACCAGCAGGCCAACGATGATCCCCATCGTCTTCTGCGCGTCGTTGGCGCCATGACTCAATGAGTAGAGAGCGGCGGAGAGGAGCTGCAGCCTTCGGAACGCCTTATCCAGTGGCCCCGGACGCATGCTCCGCAAGAGCCACGATAACCCCACGGTAAGCCCGAGGGCGATCGCCATACCGAGCAGCGGTGAGAGCACGATGAAGGCGACCGGCAGAATCCAGCCGGAGAGAATCAGGGCGCCGAACCCGGCCTTGGCGATGGCGGCTCCGCCGTAGCCGCCTAACAGGGCGTGGGAAGAGGATGTAGGAAGTCCCAGAAACCAGGTGATCAGATCCCAGAGAATGGCGCCCAGCAGTCCGCCCAGCACCACGCTGGGGTCCACCACCATAGGGTCGATCAGCCCCTTGCCCACGGTCTTGGCCACCGCGGTTCCCACGACGAACGCGGCCATGAAGTTGAAGAATGCCGCCCAGATTACCGCGACTCCCGGACTCAGGACCCGGGTCGAGACGACGGTAGCGATCGAGTTGGCACTGTCGTGGAAGCCGTTGATGAAATCGAAGATCAGCGCGACGCCGATGATGACCAGAACATAGAGAACGGCGTGATCCATGCTCAGCCGTGCTTGATCGAGATGGACTCCAGCACGTTCCCGGCGTCCTCCATGTGGTCCAGCGTCTTCTCCAGCGTGTCGTAGATCTCTTTCCACTTGATCACGATCAGGGCGTCGGGCGAGCCATCGAACAGCCGGGCGACCCATTCGTGGTAGACCGAGTCTCCCTCCTCCTCCAGTCGCTTCACCTGGGCGCAGGCGTCCAGCACCACGCGGTCCTTGTTCTTCTCCAGCCCCATCACCGCCACCAGGAGCTGTTGGGTAGACCGAAGTACGACATCCGCCATGAGGATTGCGCCGGGGGGCGCTTCGCCGGCCTGGTACATCTGGACCCGGCTGGCGGTCCCGTCGATCAGGTCCATGACATCGTCCAGTCTGGACGCCAGCAGGTGAATGTCTTCCCGGTCGAGCGGGGTTATGAACACCCGATCCAGCCGGGTCACCACTTCATGGGTGACCTGGTCGGCCTGGTGTTCCAGGCGCTTGATGGCCTCCGCGATGGCCCGCCGGCGCATCGGTTCGGCCTTCAGCAGCTCCACTTGGAGCTTGGCGGCCTCGACGCTGAAGTTGGCGACGCTGCTGAAGAGATCGAAGAACTTCTCGTCGCGGGGAAGAAGGCGCATGAAGAAACCCTTGGTGACGAGGACAGAAGCGGCGGTAAAATAGCCCCCGAGGTGAGCTTGGCAAGCGGCATAGTTCTAGCGGAGAGCAGGCCGCCAAGTACCTTCCACGATGGGCATTAGGTCGGGCCGCAACAGAACCAACCCAACTAGCAAGCTGGAACCGTACAACACAACCTGCTGAAGTGTCGGGGGATAGGGCTCGCCAGTCATGACCCACAGTCTGCTCCTCCGCCCCGACCGGCTGGCGGCGCTCCGCCAAACAGCCCTGCTTGACACCCCCCCGGAAGAAGGGTTCGACCGGCTCACCCGGATGGCTGCCCGACTGTTGGGCGCCCCGACTTCGCTGATTTCTCTGGTTACCGACGAGCGCCAGTTCTTCAAGAGCACCACGGGCTTACCCGAGCCCTGGGCAACTCGACGCTCCGCTCCTCTCTCCTTCTCCTTCTGTTCCACCGTTACCGGCACCGGTGAGCCGCTCGTGGTCGAAGACGCGCGGCGGCATCCCTTGCTGCGGCATAGCCAGGCCCTTCGAGAGCTGGGTTGGATTTCCTACGCCGGCGTGCCCCTGGTTTCCCGCGACGGACACGTCCTGGGGAGCTTTTGTGTCGTCGACCGCACGCCACGATTGTGGTCGGAGCGGGACATCGCACTACTGCAGGATCTTGCGGCATCGGCGGTTACTGAGATCGAGCTTCGCCGGGAAATGGCCCAGCGGGGTGAGGCCGAGCTGGGCCGCCGGGATAATGAGGAGCAGCTCTACAGCACGTTTGAGCACGCCGGCATCGGCATGGCGCTGCTCTCGCTCGATGGGCGTTGGATCAGGATCAACCGGGCCCTGGCAGATCTGCTGGGGAGCTCTCCGGAACAGTTGATCGGATTTCCCGCGGAAACCAGGACTCATCCCGACGATCTGGCAGCGGAACAGGAGGCTATGCGGCTCCTGATCCTGGGCGAGAGTCGAAGCTATACCGTCGAGAAGCGCTATCTGACCTCCGCGGGAGACGTCATCTGGGCGCTGGTCAACGTGTCCCTGATGACCGGGCCCGAGGGCCAGCCTTCGCACCTGATCGCGGCTATCCAGGACATCACCGAGCGGAAGCAGGCCGAGCTGGGGCTACGGGAGCGGGAGGAAGGTTATCGCTGGGTCATCGTCGCTTCCGGCCGCGCGGTCCGTCACTGGGAGCTCTCGACCGACCGGCTGACCTGGGATCGCGAGACGGCACCTCCTCTCGACTATCAGTGGTTTGAAGTGGGTGAGACGCCCGATTGGTGGTACGACAGGATTCATCCCATCGATCGGGAGCGGGTCGTTCAGAGCATGGATGCGGCAATCGCCGGAGGCGAGATCGCCTGGTCGGCCGAATACCGCTTCCGCCGAGCCGATGGGGCTTACGCACTGGTGCAGGACCGCGCGTCGGTGGTTCGCGATGCCGAAGGCCGGCCGGCCGGAGTGGTTGCCGCAATGGCCGATGTCAGCCAGGCCGGATGGGGCGAGCGCCTGCTGGAACAGACCCTCGATGCGATGCCATTCGGCGTGTGGGTGCTGGACGCGGAAGGCGCGGTGGTGGTAGACAACTCATCGAGCCGGGCGATCTGGGGCGAGAAGCCCGAGAACGTGGGACAGGTGCTGCAACACGCTCCATACTGGACCACGAGCGGCCTGCCGGTGCAGCGGGACGACTGGGGAGTTTCGCGCGCGCTTCGCGACGGCGAGAGCACGTTCGATGAGGAGCTCACCGTCGAAATCGTACCCGGGGTCAGCCGGGTTCTCCGGATGTCGAGCATCCCACTCATTGTTGGGGCTGGGGAGATATCCGGCGCCCTCGTGCTCCTGGAAGACGTCACCGAGAAGAAGGCCCGGGAAGCCGCCGAACAGCACCGGGCGGAGCAACAGCAGCAGTCCCAGCGGCTGGAGGCGGTGGGCCGGCTGGCGGGCGGCATAGCGCACGACTTCAACAATCTGCTGACGGGGATTCTGAGCTACAGTGACCTGATCCTGCAGGAGCTTCGGCCGGCTGACCCCATCCGGGCCGACGTGGAGCAGATCAGAGATGCGGGGCATCGGGCTGCCGGCCTCACCCGGCAGCTTCTGGCCTTCAGCCGGCGGCAGCTGCTCCGCCCCCGCGTGGTCTCGCTCAATACGACGGTGCATGAGCTGGAGCCCATGCTTCAGCGGCTGCTCGGCACCGAAATCAATCTGGAATCTCAGCTTCAGCCTGAGCTCGCTACCATACTGGTTGATCCCGCCCAGGTGGAGCAGGCCCTGGTCAACCTGATTCTCAATGCGCGGGATGCGCTGCCTGCCGGTGGTCAGGTCCGCATTGTCACCGCCGATGCGGAGCTCGATGAAGAGCCCTACGTCAGCGTCAGCGTGAGCGACACAGGGGTTGGCATCGACGCGGCCACCCAGGGAAGAATCTTTGAGCCCTTCTTCACCACGAAGCAGGGTGGCGGCCGAGGACTCGGACTCTCCACGGTGTACGGTATTGCGGAGCAGGCCGGGGGGCGCGTGACGGTGCAGAGCGCACCAGGCCAGGGGGCGATCTTCACCCTCTATTTCCCCCGCTACTGGGGACCCGAGGCTCCTATCGGCACCGTACCCCAGCGGATGCCCGAGACCGGAACCGAGACCCTGTTGCTGGTGGAAGATGAGGCGGCGGTCCGTTCATCGGTTCGCCGGCTGCTCGAGTGGCATGGGTATACCGTGCTCGAGGCTCGCAACGGAGCGGAAGCACTTCGAATCTTCGACACCCACGAAGAGACCATCGATCTGGTTCTCACCGATGTCGTCATGCCGGAGATGGGAGGGCATGAGCTGGTTGAGCGGCTTCAGTCGCGCCGGCCAAACCTTCGGGTGCTCTTCATGTCCGGCTTTGCCGAGCGTGCCCTCAGCAGCGACGGCTCGACGCCAGTCGGCATTGGGTATCTGGAAAAGCCGTTTACGGTGGAGACCCTGATGCGAAGATTGAGGGAAGTCCTGGACGCACGTCCGTGATTTTCCCGCTCACCGCTCACGCTTTTGCTTTCCCGCTCACGCTTTCTTGATCATCAGGCCGACCAGATCCTCCGGCTTCTCCAGCCAGTAGTCCGGATCGGTACTCTCCAGATGTGATCTCCCAAAGGGCCCCCAGAGGGCCGCGGCCGTCTTGACCCCGGCGGCTCGGCCTGAGCGCATGTCGTGAATGCTGTCGCCGACGTAGACGGTGCGCGCAGGATCGGCTCCCAACAGCGCCACGGCCTTCTCGACCGGTTCCGGGTGGGGCTTGGGGTTGTTCACTTCGTCGGCGCAGACCATCACGTCCATCAGCGCTTCCAGACCGACCAGCGTCAGCCCGCGGAGGGCGCCCTGCCGGTTCTTGCTGGTGACCAGACCGGTTTGAATTCCAGACGACTTGATCTGTCTCACCGCCTCGACCACGCCGGGATACACTGTCACCATGCGATCATGATGCCTGAGATTGAATTCCCGGTAGGTGGCGATCATGGCCTCCAGCATCTCCGGGGAGTCGTGCCACTGGGAGAACTGTACATGCAGGGGGGTGCCTACTCCCCGAAGCCACTCCTCGTCTGATCGGGCCGGAAGATTGTGCTGGGTGAGCGTATAGTGATAACTGTCGAGAATGAGCCTGATCGAGTCGATCAGGGTGCCGTCGAGGTCGAAGAGAACGGTCTGGAGCTGGGACATGACGGAGAAGCTACCGTGCCCATGCCGGTTTTCGCAGGTCCGAAGAGCAACAAACCGGTGAGTTTCACCTCGAGATGATCGGGCATCGAATCTGACGGGGGGAGCGTTTGGATGAGAGGCTTCAAATCCCCTCGCCGGGCCGTGGCCAGCCGCTCCATCAGTGCGGCCTCACCCGCGGTGTGACCCCGAGTAACAAAGCCGATTGCGCGCTCCAGCCGAGCCAGAGCCGCCGGGTCGTGGCGACGCACAGCTTCTCTCACCAGCACGTGCAGCTGGGCCAGCACCGCTCGAGCTGCGGGATTGGGGTTGGGCACAGTCCATCTCCGTCCGCGTATCGTATTGAGGCGCTCTCGTACGGCTTTGGCCAGTACGGCGAGATAGTGCTGCAGCTGGGCGGGATCAGGTTCAACGGTGTCTGATTGCGCGGCGGCAGAGTCGAGTCGTGATCCTATGACTTCGGGTGACTCCGTCCAGTGAGCCTGGTCATCGATCCAGAGAACCGTGCTGCTCATGCCAGCGGTGGGGCCCGAGGGGGAGCAGACAAACCCCGCGAGAAGTCCGCTCGGTGGGCTCACTACCTGAGCCAGTCCCGCAGCCCCTGGGAGCGCTGCGAACCGGCCTGCCAACTCGCTTCGCCAGCGCCAGACATGCTTTCCCCTGGGCCCCAGCCCCAGCGCGGCAGGCAGTTTGTTTTTCCGGGCCAACGTGGCGTTGACCCTGATCCGCTGTTCCAGTGGCTGGGGTAGAGCCAGGGTAACGACCTCTACCCGCGGGTGGCTCGAGCCGTAGCGCACAGCTCGTCCTTCTCGTTGCTCTACCCGCATGGGCGTCCAGGGTAGGTCGTAATGAACCACCCGAGCCACCCGCTGCAGATCCAAGCCCTCAGCCGCCACATCGGTTACAACCAGGTGTCTGGGCGCTCCGGACAATGAGGTAGCTGACCGAAACCAGCCGAGCACACTGTCCCGCGGCAAAAGAGCGGTTCCTATGCCGGCCCGGTCGCCCGTACACCATGCGACGCGGAGCTCGGATAGAGCGTCGCGCAAGTAGCGCACGGTTGCGCGGCTGGTGGTGAACACCAGGG
>DASUVR010000002.1:0-9606 GCA_036378855.1 Gemmatimonadales bacterium
CAATTGCGCAAGGATCCGTCCTGCCCAATCTGCGGAGAGCAGCCGAGCATTCGGGAGTTGATCGACTATGAGGCGTTCTGCGGGATCGGTGCGGAGCCCGCTTATGACGGACCAGAAGTCACTGCTGAAGAGCTCTCCCGGGAAATGCAGCAGAAAGGGCCCGAGCTGGTGCTGATCGATGTGCGCGAGCCGCATGAGTGGGAGATCGCGCACATTGACGAAGCTCAGCTGATTCCCCTGGGCCAACTGCCCGAGCGACTGGCGGAGCTGGACGGCCACGCCGAGATCGTCACCCACTGCCATCACGGAGTTCGCTCCATGAAAGCGCTCCAGCTGCTCAAAGGCGCCGGTTTCAACCGGGTTCGCAGCCTCGCGGGAGGAATCGATGCGTGGGCGGATCGGATTGAAGTAGGGATGCCTCGGTATTAGGTTTTCGCGCTCGCCGAAGTGGTGGAACTGGTAGACGCGCTGCGTTCAGGGCGCAGTGGGCGCAAGCCCGTGCGGGTTCGAGTCCCGCCTTCGGCATGAGGAACCTGAAAAGACGGGAAGGACGGGAATGACGGCCTTACTTCCCGACCTTCCCGTCTTTCCCTTGCTTCCCACCTTGGCTTATCCTTTGCTTAGGATACCCCTCGTGAGCCGCGAACTTACCCCACCCGCCGAGCGGAAGCAGTCGGTTGCCCGGAATCCGAAGGCGACCCACGACTACCATATTCTCGAGACCTGGGAGACGGGCATTGTGCTGACCGGGACCGAGGTCAAGTCTCTGCGGAACGGCAAGGCGTCGATTCGGGAGGCCTACGCCCGAGTGAGGAATGGGGAGGTCTTCCTGGACGGGATGAACATCACGCCCTACGAACAGGGGAATCGCTACAATCATGATCCGGTCCGAACCCGTAAGCTGCTCCTGCATCGCCGGGAGATTGAAAAGTTGATTGGAGCAGTGGAGCAACGCGGGCTCACCCTGGTTCCCCTCGAGCTCTACTTCAAGAACGGACGCGCCAAGGTGGCGCTGGCCCTGGGCAAGGGCAAGAAACAGCACGACAAGCGTGAAGCGATCAAGCGCAAGATTCAGGAGCGCGAAGTCGCCCGTGCCGTTTCGGTTCGAGGACGCCGGTGATTCTGGTACTGGCCCTGCTCGCGACTCTGGCCGGCACGGATACGGTGCCCGGAGTCGTGGTCGTTGCCGGAAGCAAAGGGGAGGCACGGATTCCCGTGCGGGCCGACGAGAGCGGCGGTCCGGTATTGCCGGCGGCGGCTCTCATGTCGGCTCTCGATGGCTCAGCCAAGGTCGTCGAGGGCTGGGCCGAGGTTGCCGTGGGTTCCCAAAGCTTTCGCTTCCTGGTAGGGACGCCGCTCTGCTTCTGCGGCAATCGTCTCCGGCCTCTGGCGGGTGGGGCATCGGTCACGCGGGATACGCTGTATCTGCCCCTGCAGTTCATTGCGGAGATTTTACCGGCGTCGCAGGGAAACCGCTTTCGGTACGACGGTGCCCGTGCCCGCCTCAGTGTAGCGGCCGCAACCGACCGGCCTCCCCCCGTAGCGCGGGGAACGCCCCCCGCGGAGCCTAGACTTCCCAACGGACTGCGCCCCGGGCATCAGGTCACCCTCGACCCGGGCCATGGGGGAGTCGACCCGGGGAACCCTGGTGTCTTCTTTCCCCGCGGTACCAAGGAGAAGGACGTCACCCTCCAGGTTGGACTTCTCCTGCGCACGGAGCTGAAACGTCGAGGCGTGGGTGTAAACATGACCCGCACGTCTGATACTCTGATTGCTCTGGGTGACCGGGGCAGCTACTGCACCGAGTCGTGTGATCTCTTCGTCAGCCTGCACGTCAACTCGCTGGCCCGGCGCCACGGCTACACTGACATTCGCGGGTTCGAGACATACTTCCTGGCGGAGGCAAGGACGGAAGACGCGGCTCGGGTGGCGCAGATGGAGAACGAAGCAGTACGCTTTGAGACCAACGCCCCCTCGGGCGAAGCTGGAATGGGCCTGGATTTCATATTGAAAGATCTCCAGCTCAACGAGCATCTTCGTGAATCGGCGCGTGCTGCCGAACTGGTTCAGCGCCAACTGAAGACGGTGCACACGGGGGACAGCCGTGGCGTCAAGCAGGCTGGATTCATGGTTCTGACTACCGCCCGCCGACCGGCCATTCTGGTGGAGCTCGGCTACAGCACGAACCCCGAAGACGGCCGGTTTCTCACCAGCTATGCCGGCCAGAAGGCCATGGCCGCGGCGCTGGCCGATGCTATCGTCGAATATCTGCTCGAGTACCAGCGGAAGACCGAGCCCGTGGTCGAGGCGGGAGGGCTGAGGTGAGCGCGGGTCACCCTCTCCGCCGTGTCATTCTTGCGGTGAGTCTGTCCGCGACGTCTGCCTGCGTCTATTACAACGGCATGTACAACGCCAATCGGCTGGCCAACTCAGCCCGGAAGGCGGAGCACGAGGGCCGAACCTTCGAGGCGAACAATCTTTGGGGTCAGGTAGCCACCAAGGCCGAGTCGGTCGTGGTCCGCCACCCCAAGAGCAAGTACGCGGAACAGGCCGAGCTGCTTCGGGGAGTGGCGCTGGCTCGACTGGGTCAGTGCGATCAGGCACTGGCTCCTCTCGGCCGTTTGACAACCACGACTCGCTCTTCGCCGGACCTTGTGGAGGACGCGCTGCTGTCCACCGGGCGCTGTCAGATGGCTTCAGGCAATCTCTCCGCCGGCGATGCCGCCTTTGTTCAGTTGCTGCAGAGCAGCAACCCGGACCGTCGCCGGGAGGCTCGATTCCAGCACGCGCGGGTTCTCCGAACGGCCGGCCAGTACGAGGAGACGTTACGGGTTCTCGAAGGGGTGTATGAGCCTCGGGCGCAGAGCGAGCGGATGTTGGCGCTGGCTGGGGCCGGCCGAGTGGCTGAGGCGCTGGCGCTCAGCGACTCGCTGATTTTCCATGGCGATTCCACCAGACGTTGGGACTCGCTTCTGGTCATCATGGCACAGGTGAATCCGGTCGCGGCTTCGGGCCTAGTGGACCGGGTGCAGCGTCTTCCCAAACGCACCCCCGAGTTGCAAGCGCGTACCTTCTTGGATGACGGCCTTCGGCTCAGTTCCATTGACACGGCTGGCGCGGTACGCCGCTTCCGGGAAGCGCTTACCATTGGAGGCAAAGGTGAGTCGGCAGGTCGGGCGGGTCTGGCGCTCATCAAGCTGCGCTTGGCGTCACTGAACAATCCGGCTGACCTGCCCTCGGTCATAGACAGCTTGAAACAGCTCGCCCTGCGGTTCGAAGTCAGAGCGGACGAAACCGACCGGCTTGCTGCCAGCGTGTCCGAGGTCGATTCCTCGGCCAGAACGACGACCCCCACGACGCCACAGGGAGATCTCCGGCTCTTTCTCGCTGCCGAGTCCGCCCGGGAGATCCTCAAGGCACCCAGGATAGCGGAGTCCCTCTTCCGCCGGATCCCGGAGCAATGGCCGTTTTCGGCTTATGCTCCCAAAGCCATACTGGCCGCCCAACAATTGAATCCGCAATGGGTCGATAGTGCCCGCACCATCCTCGACCAGCAGTACTATGACAGTCCGTACGTGGTCGCGATTCAGGGTGAGGCCACGCCCGAGTACCGGCAGCTGGAGGATTCACTCGGGGCATTTGCTGCCTCGGTGGCGGTCCACCGCGCACCGACGCCAGGCGTTCGCCGGAAATTCGTTCCGCCTCCGCAGCCGGGTCGGAGCCGGCCTGCCGCAGGAGGGTCCAAGGTTCCCGAGCCCCAGTGAACTCTCACTCCCTCGAGCGAGAGCTGTTCGGCCAACGGTTCCAGAATCCGCTTCTTCTCGCCGCGGGAACCGCCGGCTTCGGCCGCGAGCTCAACGGAGTGCTCAGGCTCGATCGACTCGGCGGTATTATCACCAAAGCAGTCTCCTTGCAGCCGCGGCACGGAAACGCCCCGCCGCGGGTAGCGGAGTTCACGGGGGGCATGCTGAATTCGATTGGCTTGGCCAATCCGGGGGTCGAGTCGGTTCGGCGGGAGGCGCTACCCTGGCTCTCCACGCATTTGACCCGGGCCCATATCCTGGTCAACGTCGTCGGGTTCACAGTGGAGGAATACGCTGAGGTGGTCCGGCGGTTGGACGGAGCGCCCCGCATCACGGGGTTCGAGCTGAACCTTTCCTGCCCCAACACCTCGGCCGGTGGGATCGAGTTCGGCGCCGATTCCGGTTGCGTTCAGAGGATCGTGGCTGCCTGCCGGCAACGCACCAAGCTTCCTATCGTGGCCAAACTGTCACCCCTGCTTCCCGATATCGGAGGAATGGCGGTGGTAGCCAGGGACGCGGGCGCCGATGCGGTCAGTGCGGTGAACACCATACCCGGAATACTGTACGGCAATACGGGCGAAGCTCGACTGGGCCACGGCAGCGGTGGAGTGAGCGGGCCACCGCTGCTGCCGATTGGAGTGCTGGCAGTTTCGCGCATTCTCGACCGCACTGGTGGAATTCCGGTGATTGGTGTCGGCGGGGTGCGATCAGCCGACGATGTCCGGCAGTACCTACGGGCCGGCGCTTCACTGGTGGCCATGGGCACCGGAGCGCTGGCCGATCCACGACTGCCTGAAAGGATCGTACGAGACCTGGAGGGTGGGAGTGGCTGAGGTAATTCTGGCCCTGGACACTCCGAGCGGCGACGATGCCATGGCGCTGCTGGATCGGCTTCCAGCCCTGCGATGGGTCAAGGTCGGCTCCATAATCATGACGCGGGAAGGTCCCGAGTTCGTCCGCCGGCTGATCGAGCGCGGCCTCGACGTCTTTCTCGATCTCAAGTGGCACGACATTCCGAACACCGTTGCTGGTGCAGTGAGCTCGGCCCGAACCCTGGGCGTGAGTATGGCCACCGTCCATGTACTTGGAGGCAAGGCGATGCTGGAGGCGGCGGTCGCGGCCTCAGCAGGTGAGCTGGCTCTGGTCGGCGTCACGGTACTCACTTCCCATGACGCGGCATCTTACGAGCAGGCGCTGGGCAGAACATCGGTGACTCTGGCCGCCGAAGTCGAGCGGTTGGGTCAATTGGCGATCGCCGCCGGGTTGCAAGGATTGGTATGCTCGCCCAGTGAGGTATCGGTCTTGCGTCAGCGGCTGGGGCCAAAGCCCTTTCTGGTCGTTCCAGGGATCAGGAGGGGCTCAGATGCCAGGGGAGATCAGGTCCGGGTGTCCTCTCCGGAGGACGCCATCAGGCATGGAGCCACGCACCTGGTAGTTGGGCGGCCGGTGCTTCAGGCGGCCAATCCACGCGCAGTTTTGGAAGAGCTCATGAAGGAGGCGGGGTGCGTCATATCGTAATGGCCATGATACTGGCTGCGGCCCCTGCGCTCGGGAGCGCTCAGGGCAACGACCTGGATCAGGCCGCCGAAAAGGCCCGGCAGGCATGGTTTGCGCACAATACGGCTGCCCTCGTGGCCGAGAGCCCTCGTCTGCTGATTCAGCTGCCCGGCGCCGAACCGTCGGTGGCGCTGGGCCCCGACCAGGCCGCGGCCCTCCTCTCGAACTTTCTATCCAACGGCCAGGAGGTCGAGACGGTGGTCCGGGCCGCCCGTGAGGTGGCACCCAGCCAAGGGTATGTCGAGCTTCAGAGGAAATACCGCGTGGTTGGAACCCAGAACGTGCGGACCCAGGTTCTCCTGTTGGGATACCGCCGAAGTCAGGGAGGGTGGACGCTGGTCGAGTTCCGGGCGGTGGGCTGAGGGCGACCTTTCTCGATGTACAGTCTCGACTTGCCTCACAGGGAGGTCACTTCTATATTGCCCTGCTAGCCCTAAACCTGGCCCGGAGAGAAGCGTGAAGGTTCGTTCCAGCGTGAAGCCGATTTGCGAGCACTGCAAGGTCATCAAGCGACAAGGCGTGGTCCGCATCATCTGCAAGCGCAATCCCAAGCACAAACAGCGGCAAGGCTGATCATGGCACGTATTGCTGGCGTGGATCTCCCGCGCGAGAAGCGGGTCGAGATCGCCCTTACCTACATCTTCGGAATCGGTCGGCCCACCAGCAGTCGCATTCTGGGCGAGACCGGCGTCAAACCGGATACCCGCGTGCGCGATCTTTCGGACGCGGAAGTGGCGCGCCTTCGCCAAATGATCGAGCGTTCGGTCAAGGTGGAAGGAGCCCTCCGCACTGAAGTCGCCATGAACATCAAGCGGCTGATGGACATCGGGAGCTATCGCGGTATTCGGCACCGCCGCGGGCTTCCGGTCCGGGGCCAGCGGACCCACACCAACGCAAGGACCAAGAAGGGTCCCCGGCGCGCCATTGCCGGCAAGAAGAAAGTGACGAAGAAGTAAGATGACTGCGCCAACACCGGCCAAGGCCCCGAGTCCCAAGCGTTCGAAGAAGGTGGTCGACTCCGAGGGGATTGCGCACATCTCGGCCACGTTCAACAACCTGCTCATCACCATTACCGACATGCGGGGCAATGCCCTGGCCTGGGGTTCGGCGGGGAAGGCCGGGTTCAAGGGCTCCAAGAAGTCCACGCCCTTCGCCGCAACCGTGGCGGCGGAAAATTGTGGACGGGAAGCCATGAACCTGGGGCTTCGGCGGGTACACGTTCGGGTCCAGGGGCCGGGCAGCGGACGCGAGTCGGCCATTCAGGCTCTCGCCTCGGTGGGGCTTCGGGTGGTTTCCATCCGCGATGTCACGCCTATTCCGCATAATGGCTGCCGTCCGCCCAAGAAGCGGCGGGTGTAGTAACTCTAGACTGGAGCAACACACGAAGTGACCATGACCATTGACCTGACCGGATTGGTTCGCCCGCATCTCGTCGAGATGACCAAGCGGGACGACAATCCCAATGCCGCTGAATTCCGTCTCCAGCCGCTCGAGCGTGGGTTCGGGTACACCCTGGGCAACTCGCTCCGCCGGCTGCTGCTCTCCTCGCTGCGCGGGAGCGCCGTGTGGGGCTTCCGTCTGGATGGCGTCGTTCATGAGCATCAGACGGTGCAGGGCGTCCTCGAAGACGTGCACCAGATCGTGCAACGGCTGAAGGCGCTCACGCTGGTACTGGCCGAAAACGTCGACGATGCGGTGCTCCACATCCGTCGCGAGGGCGCCGGGCCGGTATACGCTCGCGATATTCAGGAGCACGGGTCGGTTGTGATCAAGAACCCCGAGCACCTGCTCTTCACGCTGCAGGACGACCGGGACGTGAGCATGGAGCTCTACGTCAACAAGGGCCGGGGTTACGTCGAGGCCGAAATGCACCCGGCCGACCGGTCGCTTCCGATCGACCTGGTTCGGGTGGATGCCATCTACAATCCGGTGCGCCGGGCAAACTTCACGGTGGCGGAAACCCGTGTCGGTCAGCGCACGGACTATGACCGTCTCACCGTGTCGGTGGAGACGAACGGCACCATCACGCCGGAAGATGCTATCGCCTATGCCGCGGCCCTGGCGCAGGTCCACTTTCAGTATTTCGTGGACTTCGGCAAGGTACCGACCATGCGAGACGCCGGCGCGGCCACCGGCGGAGCGGCCGGCAGCAATCTGCGTCAGCGGCTGAGCCGCCCCATAGACGATTTCGGCCTTTCAGTGCGCTCGCTCAATTCTCTGAAGAACTCCAACATCCGCACCCTGCGGGATCTGGTCGAGTTCTCAGAGGACGATCTTCTGAAGGTCAAGAACGTCGGCGAAAAGGCCCTCAGCGAAATCGCCGAGCTGCTTCAACGCGAGGGACTCAACTTCGGAATGGGGTTTGAGGAGACCGACGGTGAGCTGAGGATCGTGCGGCCCGGGGTTGCTCCGGTGGTGCAGCCGTCCACGACCATCATTGGAGACGGTACCTGATGCGGCATCGCGCCAAAGGCAGGCAGCTATCCCGCACTTCAACACACAAGCGCGCCATGTTGAATAACATGGCCACTAGTCTTTTCGTGCACGGCCGGGTCATCACCACCGAAGCCAAGGCGAAGGAGCTGCGGCCATTTGCCGAGAAGCTCATCACCCTGGCTCGGCGCGGCGACCTCCACGCGAGGCGATTGGTGGAACGCCGGATCAAGGATCGGGAAACCCTCACTCGGCTCTTTGGCGAGATTGGGCCCCGGTTCGCGGCGCGTCCGGGGGGCTACACCCGAATTCTCAAGCTGGGTCACCGTGAAGGAGATGGCGCTGATGTGGCGAGGATCGAGCTGCTTGCGGAGTGAGCGGCTGCCGGCCGGAAACAAACAAGGGGACCTTCGGGTCCCCTTTTTTCTGCTGTCAGCTTGCCTTCTTGATCCGATTACTCTTGAGGCATTGGGTACATACCCTGATCCGCTTGGGCGCGCCATCGACCAGAACGCGCACGGTCTGCAGATTGGGGTACCAGCGCCGTTTCGTCCGATTATTGGCGTGGCTGACGTTGTTGCCGGTTACCGGCCCTTTAGCGCACACGGCGCAAACCCGTGCCATAAGCTCCACCTTGGTATCTTGTCGAACGCGAGAAAGCCTCCAAACCTAACGACGGTGGGCTGATGAGACAACCATGTCGGGAGCCAGCTTGTGCCTAAAGCGCTGATCACGGGGGTCACGGGACAGGACGGTTCCTATCTGGCGGAGTTGCTGCTCTCCAAAGGATACGAGGTCGTGGGAGTGGTACGGCGAACCAGCCACCATAGCTACGAACGGATCGAGCATCTGCTCGACCGGATTGAGGTGGTGGCAGCGGACCTGTTGGACCAGCACTCGTTGACGGTAGTTCTGCAGGAGACGCAGCCGGACGAGGTCTACAACCTGGCCGCGCAGTCCTATGTCCCCACATCGTGGACTCAGCCGGTACTCACCGGTGAATTCACCGCACTCGGCGTGACCCGTATTCTGGAGGCCATTCGCCTGGTGCACCCGCGGGCCAAGTTTTATCAGGCGAGCTCATCGGAGATGTTCGGCCGAGTGACCGAGACGCCGCAGCGGGAAACAACGTCGTTTTATCCTCGGTCGCCCTACGGTGTTGCCAAGGTCTACGGCCACTGGATCACAGTCAATTACCGCGAGTCGTACAATCTGTATGCCGTCAGCGGCATCTTGTTCAATCACGAATCTCCCCGGCGAGGTATCGAGTTCGTTACTCGAAAAGTCACCGACGGAGTCGCGCGTATCAAGCTCGGTCTGGCCAAGGAGATCCTATTGGGGAATCTGGATGCGCGTCGAGACTGGGGGTACGCCGGAGATTACGTGGAAGCCATGTGGCGAATGCTCCAGCAACCGAGTCCGCAGGATTATGTGGTGGGAACCGGACAGACCCACAGTGTGCGCGATCTGGTTGACGCCGCCTTTGGCCACGTAGGGCTCGACTGGCGCAAATACGTGAAAAGCGATCCGCGATATATGCGGCCGGCAGAAGTCGATGTGCTTCAGGCAGACCCGAGCAAGGCCAAGCGCGAGCTGGGGTGGAGTCCAACCGTGAAATTCGGTGAACTGGTGGCGATGATGGTGGATGCCGATCTCGAGCGGCTGCGCGGCAAATGAGGGTTTCTCGAGGATGAGGGTGCTGGTTACCGGGGCGGACGGATTTGTCGGAAGGCGTTTGGTGGCACGGCTGGTGGACACGGGTCACGAGGTGACCGCCGCCTGCCGGCCAGCGCAGGGGCCGCCGAACCCGGAA
>DASUVR010000003.1:0-15745 GCA_036378855.1 Gemmatimonadales bacterium
CTAGATAGGGATCGCGGTCGAAGCTGATGAAGGGGAGCGCCTTCCGGGCCCGCTGAACGATGTCCCGGTTGTAGAGCACCCGGGTGGAATCGGTGATGTCGCCGGAAAAGAGGATCTTGGAAGACCCGAACTGCGCCGCGAGCACCACCCGGCGGATAAGGCTCCGGATCGGCACTCCACCTTTACCGGCATAGGAGGCGTAGACGTTCGTCTCGCCCGAGGGGTGATCGAACTCGCGCTGCCGGGTATTCACGAAAACGTAGTCGTTGGACAACTCGCCGTAATACAGCTGAGGGCGGCTCACCTTGAGCGATGTGGTGGAGACCGGGGGCAGGTCTTTGATGAACAGAACCGGCAGTCCTTCGAGGGTCACCTGGTTGACCGGACTCAGGGTGAGCCCCATGCCATGGGTAAAGGTGAGATGCTCGTTGATGAAGGTGCGGGTCGGGAGCGACCGCACATTCAGCTCCCGGGGCGAAAGCAGAACCTGGCGATACTTCCCGTCGATCCAGTAACGGTCGTCGTCCACCGAGACGAAGTCGTAGTAGGTCCGGATCTCCTGCAGCTGGCCGAAGGTCTGTAGCAGCGGATCGCGGTCCCAGAGCCGTACATTGTCGATGGTGGGCGCGTTTGCCCGGATGTCCGCCATGGTGAGGTTGGTCTCACCCGTCAACTCGCGGGTCTCGACACTATCCAGTCCCCACGCCTGTCGAGTCGCCAGGATATGGGAGCGCAGGTAGGGCGTCTCCCGGGTGAGCTCGGTGGGAGAGACCAGAAACTTCTGCACGAACCCTGGTACCAGTCCGCGCCCGACAATCGCGGTGACCAGGTAGCCCCCGATCGCAAGCAAAGCGTAGCGCCCCAGCTCTCTTCGAGCCGCGCCAATGATCACGGCCAGCGCGCCGATAACGGACACGACGGAGAGAATTCGCAGAGCAGGAAGCGTGGCGTGGAGATCGGTGTAGCTGGCGCCGACCATCGGACCGGTGGTGGAGTAGAGCAAATTCGAAGTGTCCACCAGCCAGAGCCGGAGAGCCAGCAAGAGAAACTCGGCGCACAGCAGAACCGCAATGTGGGTTCCGGCTGAGGGCTCGATCCGAAGCCGGGGTGCTTTGCCCGCGCCCGGGCCAATCAGGATGTCACCGCGAACCACATAGACCGGAACGATCACCAGCAGCGAGATCAGGGCGAGGGTAGACAGGAACCCCAGCACAGCAGACAGAGCGGGCAGGGTGAAGACGTAGAAGCCGATGTCGCGGGAGAACACCGGATCGCGAGTACCGAAGGGGGTGCGGTAGAGGAATCGGAGCACCAGGTCCCAGGCCGGAGTGGCACCGAACCCAGCGATCAGGGCGACGACGAGGGAAACCGGAAAGCTGAGGCGACGAAGGGGGCCGGTAAGATCCACCCGTGGCTGATTCTGGGCAAAGCGGAGCACCACCGGATATGGCACCAGTCCCCGCTGGGCCAGCCGGAGGTTGCCATAGAGTACGCCGAAGGTGATGCCGGCGACTCCCACGAAGAGCAGCAGAGCGGTGAGAAGCGGCCGGGAGAAGACGGCCTGGTAGCCGATTTCCTGGAACCACCACCAGTCGGTCAGAATACCGATTAGCGCCGGAAAGAGGATCGCCGCCAGAAAGGCGACGATTGCGATCGTCAGGATCAGCCGGCGTTGGGACATGGAGCCAACTTACACCCTGCGGGGCCGGTCGCTACGCTCGAGCCGGCCCGTCCCAGCTAGCCGGCCATCTGATTCAGTCGCGCCACCGCATCGAGCACCACCTGCGGCTGTTCCTCCTGGATGTAGCGGCCGGCACCGGGGATGTCCTCGATCTCCACCCGTTTCACCCGCTGCTGAAGCAGGTCACGCTCCTCCGGCGAGACCATGGCTCGGTGGGGCGAGGTCCCCACCAGCAGCACCACCGGCACCCCGCACTGCGACAGCCGCTCAGCCAGGGAGCCCTTCTCCTTGGCCTTTGCCATCTGGCTCAACGCGTCGATGGAGCCGTTGAGATCCCGGATCTGTGGCGCGGAGTATTTGCGCACGACTTCATCGGTCACCCAGGTCCGGTTGCCCGAGCTCGAGGCCAACTCGTCCTTCAGCTCGTATCGGGCCCGTGCCGGATCGAGAATGAGCTTGACCGGAAAGGCCCCAAGCCGAAATACCCGTCTCAACTCGGCCGTTGCAGCGGTCTCGGCGGGACCACCGTCGATGGAGAGCAGTCCGCGCACCAGATCGGGGCGATCCACCGCCAGCCGAAAACCGATGCCCGAGCCGTTGGCGTGAGAAATCAGCAGGGCCCGGCGGATCCCCAGATGATCCAGAGTGCGGGCGACCCGATCAGCTTGGGCGTCGAGTGAGTAGTCGGCCTTCTTGGGATGAGACGAGGCGCCGTAGCCCAGGGGTTCGACTACGATCGCCCGATAGCCCTGGGCGACGAGCGGGGCCGTGATCTTTCGGTAACTGTAAGCACCACCGAAGAGACCGGGGATGAGGACCACCGGTTTGCCGATGCCCATGCTGGTGATCCGCAGGGTCTCGCCCTTGGCGACCTGAATGTCGCGAACGGCGATGCTGTCCACCGGGGCAGCCAATACCGCCAGGCCAATGAGGTAGTGCAACATCACGCGGATACCCGGTGCGCTAACCGTTCGTCACGGCAATGCGGTTACGCCTTCGCTCCAACCGGTCGTAGTAGCGCGCCGGATCTGACTCGAAGTCGCGCCGGCACTGGTCGGAGCAGAAATACACTGGCTGCGATTCGTATGTGGTGCTGCCGGCGGCATCGCTCACTTCGATCCACATGCCGCAGACGGGATCCTTCACCTTGCTCACCCTGCACTCCTGGCTGGACACTGAAGTCAGTGTTAGGGCAGAACGCAAAGGACTCTGTGATGTGAGTCACAAGCAAAACGGCCCGCACTTCCGGGAGGAAATGCGGGCCGTTTTCACACTGGTTATCCGGAGTCGGAGGATTTACTCCTCCGTTTTTCTTCCCTTGGCCACCGCCTAAACTGAAGCGTTTGCGGTCTGGCCTCGAGAGCTCCGATTTTTATCCCCGAATGATTTGCGCGACCACTCGGTTCACCAGTGTGTGCGCTGCAAGTCGGCTGAATCGCGGATCAACCTCTTGCTCGGCACGCTGCCGCGCTACTGCAGCGTGGATGAGACACGCGATTGGTCTCAACACTCCAACACGAAAATGATCTTTTTTCGAATTGGCGAAGACAACATAGGAAGACTGGTTTCATCGCGCAAGAGGGTGATAGTTATCCACTTACGTGAACATTTCAAACATTTTCAACAGCTATGTCAGAGCCAGAAACCATTTACCAGTACACCGGGTTAGCTTAGGAAATTCGTGGGGAAGTGCATCTTCGATCGTGAGGGTTCCATGGTTCTATCACAACGAAATCTCGGCAGTCAAGGATTAAGGGTTAGCGCGCTCGGGCTCGGCTGCATGGGAATGAGCCAGTCTTATGGAACGGCGGAGGAGCGAGACGAACGCGAATCGATCGCCACCATCCACCGGGCGCTGGAGCTGGGTTGCAACTTCCTCGATACCGCGGAGGTATATGGACCTTTCTTCAACGAGGAACTGGTCGGCCGAGCCATTCGGGGGAGGCGCGACGAGGTCGTTCTCGCTACCAAGTTTGGATTCAAGATCGAAGGCGGAAAGATCACCGGGCTCGACAGCCGGCCATCACACATCCGCGAGGCAGTAGAAGGCTCACTGCACCGGCTGGGCACGGATCGCATCGATTTGCTCTATCAGCATCGGGTAGACCCTCAGGTTCCGATCGAAGAGGCGGTGGGAACGATGGCCGAACTCGTCAGTGAGGGTAAAGTGCGCTTTCTCGGTCTGTCCGAGGCGGGCGAGCGCACCATTCGCCGGGCCCATGCGGTGCACCCTATCTCCGCGCTGCAGAGTGAGTATTCGCTATGGGAACGGAACCTGGAGCCCCGGATCATCCCGCTGCTGCGCGAGCTGGGGATCGGTCTGGTACCGTTCAGTCCGCTGGGGCGGGGGTTCCTGACCGGGACCGCCAAACGGGCGGAGGAATATCCCGAGGGCGACTACCGCCGCGGAGACCCTCGATATCAAGGTGAGAACTACGACGCCAACATGCGGGCCGCATCCGAGGTTCAGGCAATCGCCCAACGCAAGGGCGCGACGTCGGGGCAGATCGCACTGGCGTGGCTGCTGCACAAGGGGAACGATCTGGCACCGATTCCCGGCACCAAGCGGAGGAAGTATCTGGAAGAGAACGTCGCAGCCGCGGACCTCCGGCTGAGTCCCGCGGAGATGGCACAGCTCGATGCGGCACTCCCACCCGAGAAGGTGGCGGGACCGCGGTACAACGAACAGATGATGGCCACGGTCGATCGCTAGCATGGTTCCGCTCTCGGTGCTTGATCTGGCGCCAATTCCCGAGGGCAGCGACGCCGCGGAGGCACTGCGCCGCTCGCTGGATCTGGCGCAGCACGCGGAGCTCTGGGGTTACCGCCGCTTCTGGTTGGCCGAGCATCATGGCATGCCGGGCATCGCGAGCGCCGCCACGTCCGTGGTGATCGGGCATATCGCTGCAGGCACATCGCGCATCCGAGTTGGAGCCGGTGGGATCATGCTGCCGAACCACTCGCCACTGGTTATCGCCGAGCAGTTCGGAACCCTCGCCTCGCTCTTTCCCGGGCGCATCGATCTCGGACTGGGTCGCGCTCCCGGCACCGACCAGCTCACCGTGCGGGCCCTCCGCCGGGACCCTTCTGCGGCCGACAGCTTTCCTCACGATGTTGCCGAGCTGATGCACTACTTTCAGCCGGTCCAGCCGGGGCAGAAGGTTCAGGCGGTTCCCGGCGCCGGCCTCGAGGTCCCGATCTGGATTCTGGGCTCCAGCCTCTACGGAGCACAGCTCGCAGCGGCGATGGGTCTTCCCTTTGCCTTTGCCTCTCATTTTGCCCCGGCGTTGATGGATCAGGCGCTGGATCTCTATCGGTCGGGATTTCGCCCCTCGGATCAGCTGGAGCATTCCTACGTCATGCTCGGCGTCAACGTGTTTGCCGCGGAGGAAGCCGAGGAAGCTCAGACTCTCTTCAGCTCACTGCAACAGGCGTTCATCAATCTTCGGCTGGGTCGCCCAGGCAAGCTCCCCCCTCCCCAAAAAGGGTTCGCCGAACGGCTGGGCATACTGGAGCGATCCATTTTGGAGCAGACCCTGAGCTCGGCGGTGGTGGGTACTGAAGAGACCGTCGTGAAAGGGCTGGAGACGTTCGCCGAGCGGACTGGCGCGGATGAGCTGATGCTCACCTCGCAAATTTTCGATCACCGGGCACGGTTGCGGTCGTTCGAGATCGTGGCCCGTGGAATAGGAAAGGAGAGGGCAGAAAAAAGGGGCGTCCCGGAGGACACCCCTTCTTTCCTGGGTCAAGATACTTAGTCGTTCTTGTCGTCGTTCTTGTCGTTCTTGCCCTTGTTCTTGGCTACATCCTGCCGGTGCTTCAGTGCCTCGTTCGGATCTATCCCCAGCTCCCGCCCGAGACGCTTGGCCTCGTTGAAATTCTGCTCCAATGTGGGCAGGCCGGCGTTCACCAACTGCCGCACCTGGGCCGACTGGCTCGCCCGACCTTCCTTCTGCCAGTAGCTCGTCTCATCGGAGTACTGCTGGATCATGGTGGTCATGTAGACCTTATCGAAGTTCTTGTCACTCGCCTTCTTCAGGTTAGTGATCTTCTCCTTGTGCAGCGGGCCGAGGCCTTGATTCAGGGTCATCCCGTTCTGGGAGGCCAAGGCGCGCCACTGGTTCTGCAGCCCATTGTGATCGGTGATGGCCTGCTCGGCGAACTGGCGGACCTGCGGGTTCTTGGATCTCTGCCGCGCCAGTTGCGCCAGCTGGATCTGCATCTGGTTATCCGAGTTCACCTCGCGAATGAATCCGGCGTCGGCTTTGATATCTCCGTGGGCACCACCACCCTGGTTGCCGCCGTTCCCGCCGGCATAGTTCCCCGTGCTATCGGCGCCGACCTGGCTACCGACCTGTTGAGCCAGACTCAGATGCTGCTGCAGTACCGGCAGGCTGTTGATAGCCAGGGTACGCACCTGAGCGGAATTGGCCGACTGGCTCTGGGTCTGGAAGTTGTTCACGTCGCGCTGATGCGCCCGAATCATGAGACTCATGTAGTTGCGATCGAATTCGGCACCCGAGAGCCCCTGGAGCCGGTTGATCTGATTCTGGTGCCGAGAATCCATCGTGGGCGTGAAGCTCTGACCTCCGCTCGACGCAACGCTGGTCAGCTGATTCTGCAGGTTGTTGTGATCGGCCACCATCCGTTGGGCAAACTGCTTCACCGCCGGATTGGAGGCCTTGTTCTGGGCCAGCTGCCCCAACTGGATCTCCATCAGGTTGCCGCTGGCGGCCTCACGCACGAAGCCCATGTCGGCGCTGATATTGCCCTGCGTGGCGACCTGGCCCGGCTGGTTGCTCACCGTAGGATTCTGCGTGGTCGGAGATGTCGTAGTCCCGGTGCTAGTTGGATTCCGGTAGGGCTGCGTGGCAACCGCCACTCCGCCGTTGGCGCCTACCTGTCCACCCACCTGCGTAGCCAGGGTCAGGTGCTGCTGCAGCACCGGCAGCGACGCAGAAATCATCTGCCGAGCCTCGGCCGACTTGGCTGACTGACTCTGACTCTGCAGAGTCGAGATGTCCGTCTGGTGATGCTGAATCATCGAGGTCATGTACTGCTGATCGAACTGGGCACCGGAGAGCTTCTCCAGCCGGGAGACTTCTGCCTCGCTCTCCTTGCTCATGGCAGGCTGGAAGTTGGTGCCGTTCTTCGAGACCAATCCGGTGAGCTGGTTTTCCAGGTTGGTGTGATCGGTCACCATCTGCTGGCCGAACTGCTTGACGGCCGCGTTGGTGGCCTTCTGCTGGGCCATTTGTCCCAGTCTCACCTCCATGATGTTGCTGCTCGCCATCTGGAAGATGAGCTTGCTGTCCTGACTCAACTGGCTTATCTGCCCCTGCGCGTGAATCGGGGCAAGAGGCACGGCGGCAAGGGCGACTACCAACCCGCTGGCCGCGGCCATCATTCTCGGTCCTGACATTCGACCTTCCTTTCGTTCAAGTCTCGAAAACGCCCGCGCCACTCGGCGCCAATTCCCGCTGGATAGGGGTGAGGATAGGGGTCTGGCCCGCCCTGAGATGTGATGGCAAGCACCACGTTTCCCCACCATCGGGCGCAGGCGTTCTAGCAACTACCAGACCAGAATCGGGCTCAATGCGGCAAGTCGTTGTGAGGTGGGTATATGTGGTTAGTCGCCGCGGGCCAACGAAGGTCCCCCATGCTCTCCCGTGTCCCTCCGGGCCGAATCAGTGTCACCTGGCGAGTACAGGTGACGTTTCTATAGTTCTAACCGTGTGTTCGGGTCATGCGTTTGACTTCATCCAGAGATGCCCGTGGACTCCACTTTCTCCCGGAGAGAACTGCTCAGACAGGCGGCAGCTGCGGCCGCGGCAATGGCCTTCCCCACCCCGCTTCTGGCCTGTCGCGGGAAATCGCGCCTGCACGGTCCCGGCGTCGCGGATACGGACCAGGAGCGCTTGCTCTCCTGGACCGGCGATCTGCGTACCGAAGGGCTCACCCAGGCCCAGCACCCGTTGGGCCCCCGCGTCAGCCGGGTAGGCGAACTGGCTGGCGGCAGTCCGTATGTCCCGTTCACGCTCGAGGCGTATCTGGAGCACGGTGGGAGTCCCTCCGCTGAGCCGCTGACTCTTTCTCTGACCCGGTTCGACTGCGTCACCCTGGTGGAGGCGTGCCTGGCAGTAAGCCGGGTAGCGGTCACCGAGCAGCCGGCAAGCTGGGATCAGTTCGGGCGCGAGGTGGAGCGGATGCGCTATCGCGATGGAAAGCGGCTGGGCTACAGTTCCCGGCTGCACTACTTCAGTGAATGGATCACCGATGGGGCCCGGCGCGGGCTGGTGAGAGAAATGGGCCCGGAGCTGGGCGCAGCCGAAGACCGCCGTCCGCTTCGATTCATGACTGAGCATCGGGCGAAGTACCTGGCCTTGCAGGACGACCGGGTGTTCCAGGAGATCCAGCGTGTCGAGCGGGATCTGGATGGCCGGCCGCGCCATGTGGTGCCCACCAAGCAGATACCGGCGATCGTCGACCGCATCCAGACCGGCGACATTCTCGCTTTCGCCACCGAGATCCCGGGGCTGGACGTAACTCACTCGGCGCTGGCATACCGCGATCAGGAGCGAGTACTACGGGTGTGCCATGCACCTCTGTCCGGTGGAGTGGTAGAGATCACCCGAACCACCCTTCCCGAGTACGTGGCCGCTATCCGGCGGGCCAGCGGAATCCTGGTGGCTCGACCACTTCCCGGCTGACATGGCCAGAAAGCAGCTCTCCCTCTTCGGCAAGCGCGAAACCTGGCCCGAGGGTTTCAGGTACCAGCCGAACGTAGTGCCTCCCGATGAAGAGGAAGCCTTGCTGGAGCAGGTACGGGAACTGCCGTTCAAGGAATTCGAGTTCCAGGGCTTTGTGGGTAAACGGCGCACGGTCTCCTACGGCTGGCGCTACGATTTCAACGAACGAGCGCTGCAGAAGGCCGACGATATACCTGCCTTTTTGCACTCGCTTCGGGAGCGGGCCGGCGCATTTTCCGGGCTGCCGGCCTCCCAGTTTCAACAGGTGCTGGTGATCGAATACGGGCCGGGAGCCAGCATCGGCTGGCATCGGGACAAAGCGGTCTTCGGCGAGGTCATCGGGATCTCCCTCCTCTCCAGCTGCCGCTTCCGATTTCGGCGTAAGGCCGGGCCCGGTTGGGAGCGGGTGTCTCTCATGGCAGAGCCCCGCTCGGCTTATCTGCTGAGCGGCCCTGCTCGGAGCGAGTGGGAGCACAGCATACCCGCAGTGGATAGCCTGCGCTATTCCATTACCTTCCGAAACTTCCGCGAACCCCGATAGAGCCGGCCTGCCGCATGATCGTTCATCTTCTCGATGGCACCTACGAGCTGTTCCGGCACTTCTACGGCCTGCGCCGCTTTACCAAGGGCACTGACCGGCCCTACGGCGCAGTGGCCGGCGTGCTCCACACGGTGCTGCAGCTGATTGAAACCGGAGGCACCCATATCGGTGTGGCCACCGATCACGTCATTGAATCCTTTCGCAACGATCTGTGGCCCGGGTACAAGACCGGGGCCGGGATCGAGCCCGCCTTACTGGCGCAATTTCACCCGCTGGAAGAGGCGCTGACGGCGATGGGGGTGACGGTTTGGCCCATGGTCGAGCTGGAGGCGGATGATGCGCTGGCGTCAGCCGCGACCATCTCCGCAGCGGACGATGGGGTCGAAAAAGTTTGTATCTGGACTCCCGACAAGGATCTGGGGCAGTGCGTCAGGGGGGACCGGGTGGTCCAGGTGGATCAAAAGAGTAAAAACATCAGGAACGCTGCTGGGGTTCGCGCGAAGTTCGGGGTTGATCCGGTGTTGATTCCCGACTTCCTCGCGCTGGTGGGCGATGCGGCAGACGGCTATCCCGGCATTCCAGGAATCGGGAAGAACACCGCGGCCCGGCTGCTCAACCAATACGGGCCCATCGAGGACTTCCCGGCGACTGTTTTGGGGGAAAGGACGGAGCTGGCTCTGCTGTTCAAGCGTTTAGCCACGTTGGTCAGCGACGCTGCGCTCTTCTCCAGCGTGGAAGAGCTGCGCTGGCAGGGGCCGACTGCGGGTTTCGCTGCCATGACCGAGCGGTTGAAGGAGGGCCGCCTGTTGGAGCGGTCGCTCAAAGCCCAGGTTGCCTAGCCGACCTTGTCGAATCTGAGGACGCCCGTTCGACGCGGATATGGGAGGCGCGGAAGCGGGTAAGCCAACGGACACCGGCAACCAGATCGAGAGGATAACACAATGCGTTTCATGGTGATCGTCAAAGCCGACAAGAACACCGAAGCGGGGGTACTACCGAGCAAGGAGCTGCTCACCGAGATGGGAAAGTTCAATGAGGAGCTGGCGAAGGCTGGTGTAATGCTGGCCGGCGAAGGGCTCCAGCCGAGCTCCAAGGGGTCGCGGGTCAGATTCTCGGGGAACAAGCGAACCGTCGTTGACGGGCCCTTCTCCGAAACGAAAGAGTTGATAGCCGGGTTCTGGCTCTGGCAGGTGAAATCGAAGGAAGAGGCCATCGAATGGCTGAAGCGGGCGCCGTTCCGGGAGGGAGAGGTCGAGCTCCGCCAGGTGTTCGAAGCGGAGGATTTCGGAGCCGATTTCACTCCCGAACTGAGAGAGCAGGAGGAGCGAATCCGCCAGCAGGTAGCGACCAGGAAGTAGCGACCCGATGCTGCTGGCCTCCTATGGGGCCAGCAGCGCCATGGCGGCCCGCTTGGTGGCGGTCCAGCCTGCCTCCTCCTTCTCCGCGTCGGCCTCGTTGGTGGTGTTGAGCACGGTGACGATTGCGGTGCGGGTGTCCGGCCTGAGATAGAAGAACGAGCGAAAGTTGGCTTGGTCCCCCGTGTGTCCCACCAGCGTTTTGTGTCCCCGATCGAAAATGAAGAAAGAGAGTCCCACGGACCCCGGGATGGCATCCTGGGAGCCGGTGGGTACCACCACTCGCCACATCTCCTGGAGCGAAGAGCGCCGCAGAACTGTCTCGTAGCGGTTCGCCAGTGCGGTGTCTCCCCGGCTCGCGCCGGTGAGAAAGCTCAAATAGATCGCCAAATCAGTGAGGGGCGCGTTCCAGCCACTGTTGGGAATGGTGACTCCGGGATCGAAGTCCGGGCCATTTCCCTGAACCGAGACTCGATCTGAGCTGTCACGCCGGACCGTGTAGTTGTGCGAGCGCCAGCTGGCGAGGTGAGGCGGCGTGGTCCCGAAATAACTCCAGCCGAGCCCGAGGGGCGTCCAGATGTTTTTCTGGATGTAGCTCTGATACGGATCTCCGCTGAGCTGCTCGATGACCCGAGCCAGATAAATGAACGCCGGATTGCTGTAGCCAAATCGGGAACCCGGCCGAAAAATGATCTCCTGATAGGGCATCATCGACACCAGCTGCTCCCATCGGGTCGGTTCGAACGGCTCCCAGGGCAAGCCCCGCTTGTACGGCCAGGTGGGATCCTGGAAGCCGGCGGAGTGGGAGAGGAGCATGCGGATGGTGATCTCATCGATCGAGCCGAAGCTGTCGTGAACTTGCCGCAGCTCCGGCACGTAGCGAGTGATCTTATCGTCCAGCGAAAGCTTGCCCCGATCGCGCAGCTGCATGATGGCGATGGCGGTGAGCGTTTTGGTGATCGAGGCCCAGTGGAAGATGGTTCGCTCCTCCACCCGCTGCTTTCGATCCCGGTCAGCCCAGCCGTATTCATGATGAGCCGCAATCTTCCCGTCATTCAGAAAAAGCGTGCTGGCGCCGACTACGCTGTCGCCCTGAGCGAAAGCGTCGAATGCCCTGACATACCCCGCCCAGCCCGCCGGCTCAGCCACAGCGCTCCTCCGTTGGGCTACGCCTGGCCTGACCGAAAGCACCGCCATCAATAGAATCAGCGCAGCGCAGCGCATGATTTTCCCCCATTCTCCTTAAATTGGGACTCGTGACCGTTACTGACACACACCGCGCCATAGACGCCGTCTGGCGAATCGAATCGGCCAAACTCATTGCCGGGCTGACCCGCCTGGTTGGAGATGTTGGCCAGGCCGAGGACCTGGCTCAGGATGCGCTGGTCGCCGCACTGGAACGCTGGCCGGAATCGGGCATCCCGGAGAAGCCGGGGGCCTGGCTCATGGCCACCGCCAAGCATCGCGCCATCGACCAGCTGCGGCGAGGCAAGATGCTGGACCGAAAGCACGTGCAGGTCGGCCACGAGATGGAGATCCGCCAGGAGGCCGCGGTTTCCGATCTCGATGCCGCGCTGGATGACGATATCGGCGACGATCTGCTCCGGCTCATGTTCATGGCGTGTCACCCGGTGCTCTCGACCGAGGCACGAGTCGCGCTGACCCTTCGATTGGTGGGCGGCCTCACCACCCCGGAAATTGCGCGGGCCTTTCTGGTTGCGGAGTCGACCATAGCCCAGCGAATCGTACGCGCCAAACGTACTCTGGCCGAGGCTCACGTGCCCTTCGAGGTACCCCGGGGCAGCGAGCTTCAGGCTCGTCTCTCATCGGTGTTGGGCGTTCTCTACCTGGTCTTCAATGAAGGCTACTCGGCTACGGCCGGAGACGACTGGATGCGCCCGCAGCTTTGTGAAGAAGCGCTCCGACTGGGGCGAATTCTGGCGGAGCTGACCCCCCGGGAGCCGGAGGTTCATGGCTTGGTGGCCCTGATGGAGATCCAGGCCTCTCGGCTCCGGGCCAGGACCGGTCCCACGGGTGAGCCCATACTCCTGCTGGAACAGGATCGGGCGCGATGGGATCAGCTGCTGATCCGGCGGGGGCTCGCGGCGCTTACCCGCTCCGAGGCATTGGGCAGCTCTCCGGGCCCCTACGCGCTGCAGGCGGCCATTGCCGCGTGTCACGCCCAAGCGCGAGCTGCTGAAGAAACCGACTGGGCCCGCATCGCATCATTATACGAACGGCTGGCGCAGCTCACACCTTCTCCCGTGGTGGAGCTGAACCGCGCGGTTGCAGTGGGCATGGCCCACGGGCCCGCCGCCGGTCTGAAACTGGCCGACCAGCTGGTGACCGATCCCGTGTTGGAAGGGTATCACCTGCTGCCGGCCGTCCGGGGAGACCTCCTGGCCAAGTTGGGCCGGAACCAGGAGGCCCGGGGCGAGTTCGAGCGCGCGGCCTCGTTAACCAGGAACGCCCGGGAGCGCGAGCTGCTGCTGCAACGAGCCGCTTCCTCCGACCCGAACCGCCCGCTCACTCCGCGTCGTGAAAGATGATGCCCAAAGTATGCCGCCGGCCTGAGCGGATCCGGCTCACGCCGTGGCGCAGGTTGACCCGGTACACTCCGCGGGAGCCCTGCACCGGCCGCTGACGCACGGTGAACACCACTCCGTCGCCCTGGCCCAGGGGCACCACCTCAGCCCGGGACTGCATCCGCGGGCGCTGTTCGGTCATCACGAATTCACCCCCGGTAAAGTCCTGTTGCGGCCGGGAAAGCAGGATGGCGACTTGCAGCGGGAACACGTGCTCACCGTAGACATCCTGATGGAGACAGTTGTAGTCCCCTGCCGTGTAGCGGAGGAGAAGCGGGGTTGCCCTTCGCTGGCCTGCCTGGTGGCAGCGTTCCAGGAATTCGGAATGGCTGTCAGGGTATTGGACTCCGACGTTCATGGCCTGGTTCCACCGATTGGCAATCGGGGCCAGCTGCCGGTACAGACTGGAGCGGAGCTCGGCAATGAGCGGGGGCAGCGGGTATTCGAAATACTTGTACTCGCCCCGGCCGAAGCCATGTCGCGCCATCACAATGCGGGACCGAAATCCATCCTCCCGATCGTAGAGTGCAGCCAGCCGGCCGCAGTCCTCAGGGGAGATGAGCCGATGCAGCACGGCATTGCCCTGAGAGTCGAGATCCCGCTCCAGTCCGGGCCAGCTGTATGGAGCAGCTACAACCGCGGGCGCGCTCACTTTGGGGACTCCCGTTCGAGCAGCGTACGCTTCCGCTCCACCCCCCAGCGATAGCCGGTGAGATCTCCATCCTTCCCAATCACCCGGTGGCACGGGACCAGCAGCGCCAGCGGATTGGTGGCGCAGGCGCGAGCCACCGCCCTGACAGCCTTGGGCGCTCCGATCCGGCTGGCCACCTCGGAATAGGTGGTGGTGGTCCCTACGGGGATTTCCCGGAGCGCTTGCCAGACCCGCTGCTGGAAGGTGCTGCCGCGGAGATCGAGCAGAAGGTCGAGAGGGCGGCCCGGAGCTTCGATCAATCCGACGATCTGGGACAGGTACTCCGCCAGCTCATCGTCACGCCGAAGGAGCGATGCGGGGGCAAACCGTTTCTCCAGCTCGCTGGTAACGGATTCCGGATTGTCGCCCAGAAGAACGGCGCAGACGCCCCGTTCTGCCCGCGCGATGAGGACGAATCCCAGGGAACATTGGCCGATTGCATAGTAAAGCTGGGCTATTTGCCGCGTGGCTGGAACGCTCATTGATCGTCCTTTCAGTTTCAGGTTCGTTCAGCTGACGATCAGTTTACGGGCTCCCGTCCGAGGTTGCGCTCCGGTTCTTGCGTTCAAACTTTTCGGCGGCGCCGAGCCGACTCTGCCCGCATCCGCTGCATTGCGTCGGTCTCCTGGGCTGCAAAGCGCTCTTCCTTCCAGGGATCCGCCCTCAAGTGGTACCCGTTCTGCTCCCAGAAACCGGGCGCATTGTGATCCAGAAACTCGAACCCACGCACCCATTTGGCGCTCTTCCAGAAGTACAGCCGGGGCACCACCAGCCGGCAGGGCCCACCGTGATCCACCGGCAAGGGTGCCCCGTCGTGCTGGTAAGCCAGAAGAGCATCCTCGCTGACCAGGTCCGTCAACAGGATGTTGGTGGTGTAATCCGGATCCGCGTGAACCATCACCGCGTTGGCCTGAGGAAGGACTCGTGCCCGACGAAGAATTTCGGAAACCGCCACGCCTCCCCACCGATTGTCGAAGCGGCTCCAACGGGTGACGCAGTGCACGTCTGAGGTCACCTCAACCCGGGGAAGCTCGAGAAACTCTTTCCAGGTCCACGTCACCGGCTCCTGAACCAGCCCGAAACAGCGAAAGGTCCAGCTGGTCAGATCCAGCCGAGGCGTCTCGCCATAGGTGAGGACCGGCCATTTCCTGGTGAGCACCTGACCGCGAGGCAGGCGGTCCTGGGTAGTTCTTTCCTCCATTTGGAGCTCCGATTCGGAAACTCAGCCAATCTAGTTGACAACCTTTCGGCCTGGCGGCGTGTCAAAGACCCCTGCAGTCAAGATGCCATCAGCCGAGGAGTAGTATGCTCAGCGGAATTTCCATCCCGCTTGCTTCCATAATGCTCGCCGCCCTGCAGAACCCCTTGCCCACCCAGTCTCGCGATACCCTTCGTGCCGGCGGCGCGCACGCTCACGCCCGGGAGATTCGTGCTGCCCAGCTGGAAGGTAGCGTCGAGGTCGACGGGCATCTGAATGAGCCGGGGTGGGCCCGCGCCGAGCCCGCGTCGGGGTTCACCCAGACCGATCCCATCGAAGGCCAGCCGGCCACCGAGAGCACCGAGGTGCGAGTGCTGATCGGCGCCGATGCGCTGTACATCGGAGCCCGGCTCTACGATCGCGAAGCGAGACGGGTCAAGGCAGTGCTCGCCCGCCGGGACGACGACGTCGAGTCGGACGAGCTCGACGTCTACCTCGACACCTTCCATGACCATCTGAGCGGAGTCCGGTTTCGGATAACCCCTGGAGGCGCCATTCTGGACGGCATCCTGGGTTCTTCGGCCCAGGGAAGCGATGAAGACGATTCATGGGACCCGGTCTGGGAGAGCGCCGCCCGGGTGGACTCCCTCGGCTGGACGGCGGAGCTCCGCATCCCGCTGTCCCAGCTGCGCTACAACTCCACTGCCAATGGCGTCTGGGGCATTCAACTGTATCGCAAGATTCTGCGGAAGGGCGAGGAGGACTGGTTTTCGTTCGTGCCCAAGAGCGAGTTCGGCGGAGTCAGTCGCTACGCCCATCTGGTGAACCTGGGGAAGCTGCGGCCGCAGCGGCGGGTGGAGCTGGCGCCGTATCTGCTCGCCCGCGCAGCATACCAGCCTACGGTAGTGGGCGATCCGTATCGGAGCGGGCACGATTACAACGGCT
>DASUVR010000004.1:0-4184 GCA_036378855.1 Gemmatimonadales bacterium
GCTCGAACGGGAGCCTGGCAGTACAGTCCGCTCCGCTCGCTTCGAGCTTCACTCCGATCCGCTCGGTTGGAATCCGGTGGCACCTCATCCAAGCGCGCCGGACCGGTCGGCAGCCCTGCTTCAGGATATCGCGTCCCATCAACTCGACCTCATACCCTGGTTATTGGGCCGGGCCCCCACCCGGGTGCGAGCTCGATGGATACAGCAGGATTCGCAGGGCACCCGGATTCAGCTCGACCTGCAATTCGAGGGCAACCTGATCGCCTCCTGCCTGGCCGGTCATGTCCCAGGATACCTCGAGCGTCTGGAGATCGATGTCGCGGGCCAGGAGTTGCTCGCCGGGCCGGGAGGCATTTTGCGGAGAGGAATCGTGCCCCATTCCTTCGGGTATCGTTGGCTCGAGGGTCGAAGCCGGTTCCGGGCGGTGGCCCATAAATTGATGGGCCACCCGAGCGATACGCTGAGCACGTTTTGCCGGCAGCTCCACGCCTGGGCCCGGTCGATCGGTTCTCCCACAGCCCACGAAAGCTCGCCGGCAGCGGATGGACTTGCCGGTGCTCGCTCCGTGGCCCTGGTGGACGCCTCCATTCGGAGTCTTGCCGCCGATGGTGCCTGGGTGGACGCCCCCGACCCTGACAACTGACGACTCAACGACAATGACATCACGCCGGCCGGTTCTGTTGATTGGTTGGGATGCAGCCGACCAGGAGTTGGTCGAGCGGCTCTGCGCTACGGGCGAGCTGCCGACTCTTTCCCGGCTCAAGGCCCGGGGCGCCTACGGGTCGCTCGAGGGCTGCGCGTCCCGTTTTGCCGGCGGTGTATGGCCCACCTTTTACACCGGCCGCGATGTCGCGTGGCACGGCCTCTACCACAACAAGATCTGGCGACAGGAGCGGATGCAGGTCGAGCTGGCCGACGAGACCTGGTTTCCCGAGCCGCCATTCTGGGAGCTTCTGGACGGCAAGCAGCTCAGGGTCGCGGTTCTCGATGTGCCGATGACCGTGGCCTCACCCAAGCCGATCAATGGAGTCCACCTGGCAGGCTGGGGGACCCACGACGTGATCGCCCGAGGGGCCTGGCCGGCCCAGCTCTGGACCGATCTGGAAGACGAGTTCGGTCCTCCGTCCATGCCGGCGGAGTTGTTCGGCGCCCAGTCGGCTGGGAGTCTGAAACGGCTCACCTCCCAGCTGATTCAGGCCACCGAACAGATGGGTGCAATCGGCGAGAAAATGCTGGCCCAGGAGCGCTGGGATCTTTTCCTCATGGTGTTCGGCGCGACGCACCGAGGCGGGCACTATCTCTGGGACCTGTCCCAGGTGGATCGGAGCCGCTTGTCGGACAAGGAAAGGAAATATCTGGAGCGCGCTCTGACCGAAGTGTATCGTGCCTCGGACCGGGCGCTCGAGCGAGTCCTGGCCGCGGCGCCCATCGGTGCCAGTGCGCTGGTATTCGCGGTGCACGGAATGGGTGCCAATACCACTTGGGCAGACCGGGTGCCAGACATTCTGCAGCGGATGCAGAGCGGTGGCTCCGGCCAGGCCCCCAAGCGCGGGGCGCTCTATCGAGTCAAGCAGATGCTCCCCTGGCCGCTCATTCGGGTGGTCACCAGCCGGCTCCCCCAGAGCCTGCAGAGCAGACTGGTGAAGCTCTGGTCCAAGCGCATGTTCGACTGGACCACCACTCGCGCCTTCCCCGTCCCCATGGATCACGCCGGTTACATCCGCGTCAACCTGCGGGGCCGTGAGCCGCAGGGCATCGTCTCTCCCGGTCAGGAGTACGATGCACTCTGCGCGGAGCTTGCGGCGGGGTTCATGAGCTTCCGCGATCTCAAGACCGGCGCGCCTCTGGTTCGGTGCGTGTACCGCCAGCACGAGCTCGCTCCAGCCGGTGCGACTGCCCGCGACCGGCTCCCGGACCTGGTCATCGAGTGGAACGGTGTCTCACCAATCGAGTCGCCCGGGATCACCTCGGACCGCTATGGCGAGCTTCGCTGGACGCCGTCCGGGCGCATCCCCTCGGGACGGGCGGGAAACCATCGGGCTCAGGGCTGGTTCGTGGCTGCGGGAGAAGGCATAGATGCCGGACCGGTGGAGGGCCACGACATCCTTGATCTGGCGCCGACTGTCTGCGCCTGGCTTGGCGCGGATCTGGGCGACCGGCTGCACGGGCGACCCATGCGCCTGACCGGCCAGTGATGCCCGTTCAGCCGGCCTCCGGTTCCCGTCCGATCAGCCTTTGTCTGATCAACTACAACGGGGCCGCTCATCTGATCCACTCCCTGGGCGCCGTCCGCCGCTCCAACCTTCGCTTTGCCGAGGTGATCCTGGTCGATAATGGATCTACCGACAACAGCCGAGCTCTGGTAGAACAATGTTATCCAGAGGTTCAGGTGCTGAGGCTGCTCCAGAATGACGGACCGGCGGCGGCTCGCAACGCCGGCCTTCGAGCGGCCCGGCACGACCTGATTCTTTTCGTGGACAATGATGTGGCGATTGCGCCCGATTGTGCCTTCCAGCTGCGGGCGGCGCTCGGCAGCCGTCCCGGCGTTGTGGCAGCCATGCCGAGGGTGCTTCACGCCCATCAGCGAGACATTATTCAGTACGAAGGCGCGGACTGCCATTTCCTGGGTCACATGACTCCGCGCTGCTGTGAGACGCCGCAGGACAGTGCGCCCCGTGAGATTGCGGAAGTGACCTCAATGGTCACCGCCTGCTTTCTACTCGACCGCGCCGTGTGGGGAGAGGAGCCGCCGTTCGATCCCAGTTTCGTCTTCAATTACGAGGATCACGATCTCGGCGTCCGAAGCCGGGTCCGCGGGCATCTCCTGCTGGCGGTGCCCTCGGCCCTTTGCCTGCACGGAAGTGGAACACCCGGGCTGTCACACCGTCCCGGCGGGAAGCATTCAGACCTCCGGGTGTACTGCTTGATGCGCAACCGTTGGCGAATCCTGTTGCACTGTTTCGCCGTCCGCACGCTACTCCTGCTTGCGCCGGTGCTTCTGCTGTTCGAGCTCTTTCAGCTGGCCGGCTGCGTCCGTCGCGGCTGGCTGGGCATCTGGCTTCGGGCGGCCAGCTGGATGGTCTTTCATCCCGGAGTGACCTTGAAGCGGAGGCTTCAAGTTCAAGAGACCCGACGCACTTCTGATCACGCGATATTGCGAGGAGGAGACATCCCGTTCTCTCGCGGCCTGGCCCGGAGCCGGGTAGAGCGGGCCGCATGTGGCGGCCTGAATCGCATCAGCGGGGGCTACTGGCGAATGATTCAGGGCTGGCTGTGAGCTGCTACGTCTCCGTTTCGCCACTTCCCGGCTTCCCTACTTCCCCGCTGACTTCGTAGACCTCTTCTCGGGTGGGCCGGAAGCCTCGCTTCAGGTAGTTGGGCAGGGCGGCTGGGTGATCCAGAGTGCAGGTGTGCAGCCATACCCGGGCCGCACCGAGGCGCCACGCCGCGTACGTCGCCTGAGTAAGCAGAAACTTTCCCCAGCCCCGGCCAAGGAACGCAGGCAGCAATCCGAAGTACGCAATCTCGACTGAACGATCTTCGTGCTCCCGCAGCTCGAAGTATCCCGCCGGCTCCCCCTCCCATGTCATCACCCAGAGCGACACCCCCGGCGTTGCAAGGTGCGCCTGGATCGTCTCATCGCTCCAGCGGAGCCGGTCGGTCCAGTGGTATGCCTGGCCGACTTGCTGATAAAGAAAACGAAAGAAATCGACGCTGCACTGCCCCACCCGCTCGATGCGTGGTGCTGGGTCTGGCAGAGTGGCCGGTCGGAGCTCGACCGGAGAGCGCATCTCGAGGTAGGTGCGGGTAACCAGCGTCGGGCTCATGGTCCGAAAGGTACCGGAGAAGAGGCCGACGGGGTAAAAGCAGCGGGCTCCGGGAGTCTTCCCGGAGCCCGACTGTTTATTGGCGCGACGACTAACGGTTGCTGGAGCTGTCGGCGGCCGTGGTGTCGCTCATGGCGCCGGTGCTGTCGCTCCGCATGCTGCTGGTGTCAGCGCTTGAGTTGCGGGGGGCCAGCGTGTCCTGCGGGGTCGAGGTCATACCGGAGGTATCCTGACCCATGGAAGTGGAATCCATGGCGCCCATGGAAGTCGAGTCGGTGGCTCCCTGAGTAGCTGTGGAATCCACTCCCACGCTGTCGGGCGTGATGGTCGCATTGCCCGGCCGGCCTCCCACACCCG
>DASUVR010000005.1:0-3082 GCA_036378855.1 Gemmatimonadales bacterium
AGGGCTGCAATGCATACCTGAGCCGGAGCCTCAACTTCAAGTTCTTCTTCGTGCGAAAGACGATGTTCGTGAAGTACGCCACCGCGTTCATCGTTTTCCCGGGTGGATACGGAACAATGGACGAGCTGTTTGAGGCGCTTACCCTGATCCAAACCGGTAAGGTGAGAAACTTCCCGGTGATACTCTTCGGCAGGGACTACTGGTCGGGGATGGTGGACTGGCTCACAAAGACAGTGGCAGCCGAGCGGAAGGTCGACGAAAAAGACCTCAAGCTGTTCCAGGTCACCGACGACCCGGCCGAAGCAACTCGCATCGTGATCGAAGCGCGCAATGAGAAGCGCTGAGCGATGAGCCGGCCCTCCGCTCCGTATCTGCGCGGACAGCGCATCGATCCCAAGGCCACTACCGGCAAGGAGACCGTGGCCGAGTTGATCGACAACGCCTTCCTGGCTTACAACGCGGGCCGGTTGCGGGAAGGCTGTCAGCTCTTCACCCAACGCATGCTCGAGCCCGACGTGACGGTGGGAATGACGCTCACGGGGGCCATGACTCCCGCGGGACTCGGCATGAGCTGCCTCATTCCTCTGATGGAATCGGGGTTCGTGGACTGGCTGATCTCGACCGGCGCCAACCTGTATCATGACGCGCATTTCGCTCTCGGGCTTGCCATGCACCGGGGAACGCCCAACGCGAATGACGTCGAGCTGCGCGACAAGGGTGTGGTGCGGATTTACGACATCTTCTTCGACTACAGCGTTCTGCTCTCCACCGACGCCTTCATTCGTGAAGTGTCGGCTCGGGAAGAATTCCAGCGCCCCATGAGCAGCGCGGAATACCACTATCTGCTGGGCGGCTACGTGAGGGAGCGGGAGCGTGCCCTCGGTCTCTCCCGGCGCTCGGTCCTGTCTGCTGCCCACGAGCTGGAGGTCCCCATCTACACCAGCTCTCCGGGAGACAGTTCGATCGGGATGAACGTGGCCGAGCAGGCGCTCGCGGGGAGCAAGCTGCGGTTCGACGTCAGCGCCGATGTCAACGAGACCGCAAGCATCGTCCTCGAGGCCAAGCGCGGAGGTGGCAAGAGCGGGGTATTGATCGTGGGCGGAGGCAGTCCCAAGAACTTCATGCTCCAGACTGAGCCCCAGATTCAGGAGGTGCTGGGAATCGACGAGCGTGGCCATGACTATTTTCTGCAAATGACCGATGCCCGTCCCGACACTGGTGGGCTCTCCGGGGCTACCCCGGCCGAAGCGGTAAGCTGGGGCAAGATCGATCCGGATCAGCTGCCGGGGACCGTCGTCGTCTATACGGACAGCAGTATCGCCCTGCCGCTCCTCACGGCGTACGCCAGAGAGCGTCGTGCCTCCCGGCCCCTTAAGCGACTGTACGGCAGGCGAACAGCCATGATGGAGCGACTGGTGCACGAGTACCGGGCCGCCCTCCAGTTCCGGGATCAACGCGCCGAAGAATCCCTGGCCCACATGCACCCGGGTGCGGGTGGAGCGGAGACGGTCGCGCGCAGGTGAAACGATCGCACTACGCCCTTGGGCTGCTGGCGGTCACCACTCTCCTCAGCTTCATCAATCGGAACGTCATCTTCGGCCTGTTCGATCCGATCAAGGCCGATCTCGCCCTCAGCGATACCCAGCTGGGCTGGCTGGCCTCCGCCTATGTGCTGGTCTTCTCTCTGGCGGCGCTGCCATTCGGGATAGTGAGCGACCTCCGGTCGAGGCGGGCGGTAATCACCCTTGGCATCGTGTTGTGGAGCGCGTTCACGATGGCCAGCGGTTTCGCGGTCGGCTTCACCCAACTGCTGATCTTTCGAGCCGTGGTGGGAATGGGGGCCGCGGCATTCAGCGCCGCCTCCCAGTCGATGGTCGCGGACTACTTTCCGCTGCGAGGGCGAGCGGTGGCTCTGGGCATCCTCGCGGCCGGGATCACGCCCGGGGGCGTCCTTGGCATCTGGTTGGGTGGCCGTCTCGAGGTGGTATACGGATGGCGAACAGCATTGATCGCCGTCAGCATCCCCGGATTTCTTCTGGCACTGCTCACTGCCCGGCTGCACGACCCCGGCCGAACTCCGACGATATTATCGCTGCGAGAGAGCTGGTCTGAGCTCCAGCTCAGTGCCAACTCCCTGGTTCGATCCTTTTTCCCTCTCATTCTGAGCATCCTGATCGGTGGCGCCCTGGCCTGGCATTTCGACCGGGTCTACGCAGCAGATTCCAACGTCGACGTGGCCACGTTTGGAGCCACGGTCGCCCTGGGTGTAGCCCTCAACATCCGGCTCTGGGTCAGACGCTTTGCCCAGTCGCCCGCATCAGGACCAACGACGCTGGTTCGGGTTTTCGGCGATCAGGCTGTCTCGCTGGCGGTGGTGCTCCGCACTCCTACCCTGCTCTATGTGTTCCTGGGAGGGGCCTTGATGTCCTTTGGAATCAATGGACTGGTTGGCTGGGCGCCCACATTCCTTTCGCGGGAGCTGAATCTGGCGGTGGCCGATGCCGCGACCCTGCTGGGCACCTGGGGGCTGGTCTCTGGGATCAGCGGCGCCCTGTTCGGTGGCGTGCTGGCCGATTGGCTCCGGCGCTACACCCTCACCGGTCGGGTGATCACGATTGCGCTCGGCGTGCTGATTGGGGGCCCGCTGACGGTCTGGCTGCTCACGGTACGCGACATGAGCCTCTTCGTGCCGGTGTTTGCCGCTGCGTTCTTCTTTCTATCCTGGTTTAACGGGCCGATCGCCGCGGTGATTTTCGACGTAGTGCCGGCAAAGATCAGCGCGACGGTTGCCGGTGCATATCTGCTCTTCATTCACCTTGTGGGCGATACCGTGGCTTTCCCCCTGGTGGGCGCACTCTCAGACCGGTTCGGGCTGGATCAGGCGGTACTGCTGCTTCCCTCGGTAGCCATTCTCGGCGGGTTGGTCATCCTGGGAGCCACCCGAACGGTGGCGGCCGACATGCTTACCGCGCGTTCCTATACATCAGCTCCATCAACTCCTCTACTGCCGCATCCATCTGCTCCTGATCGGTACTCCTGAGTACTTCCGTGACACAGTGCTTCAGATGGTTCTGAAGCAGCC
>DASUVR010000006.1:0-18623 GCA_036378855.1 Gemmatimonadales bacterium
TGATGGGTTGGCGAGGGCAGCTCAGATCCCTGAACAGCCAGCGGCTGCCGCGGCACCTGCAGATGCCGTTCACTGCGCGGCAGGATGTGGTAATGGACAGCCGGAGAATTCGCGTCGAGCTGGATTACACCGAGGCCGTTAGCGACGAAGAGGGGGTCAGGCGTACCATCGAGTATGAGCAGCGGAGCCAACTCGTGCCGGGCGATCCCGGCGCTCAGGAGTATGCGGCGGAAGACCAGCTGTTCAGCGGGGCGAGACGTAAGTCTCGAAGAAGCCCGCGCCTGAATCGCTCACAGCCTCCCCCAACACTCTTCCCTGGAGGGTGAAGCGCCCCCGCATCTGAAGGAAGGCTCGCCGGAAGCCCTCGGCATTGCTGGGCGTGGCCAGCGCGTCTTCCACCTCCACCGCAAGGCGAATGGAGTCCTGCTCCCGCGTTGCCACGAGATCGAACCGGCTGGGAGCAGTGAACTCAGGGTGACTCCGAGTTGGATGGAAACCAGCGTAATGGATGTTGTTGAAGCGCAGCACCTGCTTGACTCCAAGCGAGTCCTCCAGCGTGAGAAAGAAGGGAGAGCGGACCGCGCCAACGTCGCTTTGGTTTCGCTCCGGCCCATATACCCCACCATATAACAGAGCCAGGCGTTTTCCCTGCGCCGCGCCCCACTCCCAGGTGACGTCTCGCCAGACGCCCCAGTTGTGATCGTGATAGGCAGGAACCTGATGAAATCTCCGGCAGCGCCCGGCCACGCAGATGGAGCCGGAAGCATGAGCGACCAGGCCGGGGACGACGTAGCCGGAGACGAACTCGTCACTACGCAGCTCGACCGGCGGGAAATAACGGTTGGGCGCGGGCTGCAGGGTGACATCGATTCGTACTTTTCCCCCGGATCCCGCCGCGCCGCCGATCAGATGGTACACGCCACTTCGCTGGGTCACCGAGCTTTCACCCACGATCAAATCTGCCCGGGTAGTGTCGAGTCGCACCCGCTGAGACGGCTCCCGCAACAGAAAGCGGCGATACTTCCCATCGGCTTGCCGGTGCGTCACCAGCAACTGTCCACCCCAGCGTCCCGCGGCCGCCGGGTTGTGCTGATCCCGAGGGATCTCTCCCCCTACCAGATAGGTGATGTACCACCACTCGTTTTCGGAGGGGACGATGTTGAAGTAGTGCCACTCGCCCCAGGTGGAGTCGGCGACAGGTGGAATGTGGAAGCGATCGAGCTCGTCGTAGAGCTGCTGGCTCGTCGGGGCGAGGTAAGCCGAGTCTGCCGGCGTGTCTCTCCATGAGCCGGCAACGAGGTTCAATCCCGACCCTACACTCGCGGCCCGGCTGGGAATTTCACCTCCCGCTCTGACCGGGAGCACGCGTTCCCCTCGTTGGAGATAGAGGAGCTTGCCTTCAACCGCCGGAGAAACGGTCCGTACCAGGTTCTGGTGACGCGCTCCACCGAACACCTGGCGGACGAGGAAGCGAGCCCGCTCGACCCCGAAGAACATGCTGCCGATTCCACCGGTTCTCATCGCTTCTACATCGATCCCCTGAGGCAGCACGGTCACCTCTCCTCCTCCGACCAGAGACACATCGCGGGATTGGTCCAGCATGGCCTGCCCGACGGAGAGGAGGACGATCATGACTCCCACGCCGAGGGAAAAACCCAGGAGCAGGAAGAGGGAACGGAGCTTCCGGACCAGTAAATGCCGGAAAGCCAGTGTGGTTATCACGTGGTAGAAGCAGGCAGCCCGTGCACCGCGGACGATTCCGCCCGCTCGGGGATGACGATGTGGCCGTCCAGCATGTGAATGATCCGGTCGGCCTGCTCTGCCAGCCGGTCGTCGTGAGTGACCACCACCAGCGTAGTTCCATCCCGATTCAGCTGGCGAAAAAGCTCGAGGATCTCGTGGCCGGTGGCCGCGTCCAGCTCTCCGGTGGGCTCATCGGCCAGGAGTAGCGCCGGCCGGTTGGCCAAGGCGCGAGCTATGGCCACTCGCTGCATCTCTCCGCCCGAGAGCTGCGTGGCTCGGTGGCGGGCCCGGTGTTCCAGCCCTACATAGCCCAGCAACTCCAGGGCTCGAGCGCGCCGCTGTTCCCGCGGCACTCCGGCTTCCGCCATGGGAAGCTCTACGTTCTCTTGCGCCGTCAGCACCGGAAGCAGGTGAAATCGCTGGAAAATGAACCCCAGCCGAGTAAGCCGAAGACGGGTGAGCTCGCGATCGGAGAGTGATTGCAGAACTGTGCCCAGGATCTCTACCGTACCCGAGGTGGGTGAATCGATTCCGCCGATAAGCTGCAGCAGCGTGGACTTGCCGCTTCCGGAAGGGCCGACCACCGCCACGTACTCACCGGCGGCGATCTCCAGTGATACGCCCCGCAAGGCATGCACGGCTTGGCCGTACATGGGGTAATCCTTCCGAAGATCTCGCGCCACCAGCACCGGCGGGCTCATGCCGCCTCGGCTCGAAGCACTGCGGCGATGGCTGCCCGCGAGGCGAGCCAGGCTGGATACAGTGCGGCCAGAGATCCGGTCAGGAACAGGACCAGTGCCGCTCTGATAAGGCTCTCCCGCCGGGGCACGAAGAAGGAAAATGCAGCGGGCAGGCCGGGAAAGCTGGTCAGAATACTGTCGAGGTAGCGGGCCGTGACCAATCCGAGCAGGATGCCCAGAACCGATCCAACGACAGTGAGCGATACGCCCTGTAGCAGCACCTCGCGGACCACTGTAGCACGGCTGATACCGATCGCCCGCAAAGTTGCAATCTCTCCCAGCCGCTCGTTGACGGTGATGGTAAGCAGCGTCGCGATCAGCAGCACGGTCACGATGAGGCTCATGCTGCCGAGGATGTAGGAAAGCTGCCGAAAGTAGACCAGCCGCTGCTTGAACTCGCGCACCAGGTCGGCCACGCTGCTCACTTCAACCTGAGGGAACCGTTGGCGCAGAGTTTTCGCCACGGCCGGAGCAGCGGTATCCTCACTGGCCCTGACCATCAGAAGCGAGGCTTGGTCCCCAGCTGTCTTGCCCGCCAGCGACTGCATCACCGGGAGCACCGTACCAACGGACGGCTGGTCCCGGTAGTCGTACACCCAGCGCACCAGGCCTCTGACGATCACCTTCCTGCCCACCGCGGCGGTGACGACTTGGGGATCCAGCCGGCCCACCAGGGTGACAGTGTCTCCTACCTGGGCCTGAAGAACTCGCGCTGCCGGCAGGCTGAGCAGCACGCCGATGCTGTCGCGAGGATCCAGGTCCCCCCCGGAGAGAACCGTGTAAAGGGCCTGAGCCTCGGGCTGGATTCCGTAGCCAAACAGGGTAATCAGGCTGTCTCTGCGCCGGCCGTACAACGAGGCTCCCAGAACCGCTCCCGCCGCGGCAATCCCCGGCATACGGCGAATGGATGTCACCAACTCGGTGGCGCCGGACAGGGTGGCATCGGTATCGAACGGGAGCGTTCCCTTGGGAGTCAGCCGGATCTGATATCCTTTGGCCAGAAGCAGTTCGGCAAATGACTTCTCGATTCCACCGCTCAGCATCACCATATCGAGCAGCATGGCCGCCGAGACCGCGATGCCGGCGATCGACAGGGCGGTCCGCAATCGATGTCGACCCAGGCTCTTGAGACCCCAGCCCAGTCCGCTCACCCGCGGCCCCACAACACCAGCGGGCGAGTTTGGACCAGCCTCCAGGCCGCCAGGGCACCGGCCACGGCCCCGAGCACCAGCGACAGTGCGACGCTGAACCAGACGATGTCGGGTGTGATAACGGAGAAGGTCAGGACGGTATCGAAGAAGCGGCGATAGTACGCGTTGGTGGCGGCGCCAGCCAGGTAGGCCAGCCCGGTTCCGAGCAGGCAGCCCAGCGCTGCCACCAAAATGGCTTCCAGCAGTAGGGCACCGAATATGGTACGGCGCCGCACGCCCACAAACCGCATGACGGCAGCATCCAGCCGCCGTTCCTCCACCTTGAGGAGCATGATGCAGAGGACGAACACCGCGCTGGCCACGATGGTGATCACCGCAATGGCCCGGTGAAAGCGGCTGACCACTCGGAACGTCTGGGATGATTCCGCGGCGATGCTGGCCGACGGATAGGCCCGGAAGCCGTAGGCGCTCCGGTTCAGAACGGTACTGGCTGAATCTGCAGAAATACCAGGCTTTAGACCGATACTTAGACGATCCACCCGGTCCGGGGACCCCAGGAGGGCGGCCAACTCGGGAAGATGCATCCGGAGATGGTGCTCGCGTTTAGCGATCTCAGCCGGATCCGCTCTGGGCTCATAAATGGCTGAGACTCTCATCAGGGTGCCGGTCGTGTCTGGCCGGGGCCCCAGTCGGACGGTGTCGCCCACCGAGAGCCCCAGCTCCCGGGCCAGTTGACGCTCGACTGCGACCTCGGCCACCTGTGCCATAGCCGGCCCGGGGAAGGCCGGAAGCAGGAACAGAAGCGCGCCCAAGTGCCGGGCCAGAGTAGTCATAAAGGAAACTAGTGCTGCACGGTTCCTTTCTGGGAATGCCGGGAGCAGAACGTCTATGACGGGTCAGAGCCAACCGAGGGTTGCCGTGGTGGGCATGAGCGAGGCCGGCAAGGGCTGGGCGTCGCTGGTGGCAGGAGCCGGCTGGCCACTGACGATCTACGACCCGGACGCGGCGCTGCTCCGTAACGGCGAAGACGATATCGCGACCCGGAAACGACACTCGCAGGGTGTCGGCCTGCCAGCAATGCGGGAGGCCCGGGACGATTCGACCCCAGGGCAGCTCCGGCTCGGACGTAGTCTCCTGGATGCCGTGAGTAATGCCGACTGGATCATCGACGCCACCGGGAGCGACTTGCTCCATCGGCAACGGCTTCTGGAACAGATCGAGCGCGCGGCTCGCATGGCAGCCATCGTGACTTGTGGGGCCCCCGGTCTTTCTCCGACGGACCTCTGTGCCCGCCTTCGCCGGCCCACTCGGCTTCTGGTCGCGCATGCCCTGGATCCGGTTGAACACGTGCTTGCCGTCGAGGTCGTGCCGGGCACCCTCACTGACCCAGCCGTGCTGGACGAGCTCAGAAACTGGCTCCGTCAACTGGGACGGGTACCGATCGTCCTGCGGAAGGAAGTGCCGGGTAACGCCACTGGACGAATTGCCGTCGCGGTTTGGCGGGAGTGCATTCGGCTGGTGCTGGACGGCGTGCTGGAAGTACGGGACGTGGATATCCTGGTCTCTTCCGGCCTGGCCGCCCGGTGGGCCGCGGCCGGACCGTTTCAGACGGCTTATCTCGAGGCCGGCGAACGGCAGACGGCACAGCTCAGCGCTTTATTGCGGGCTCTGGAAACCCGGTGGGAGGGCGATACCAGCTTCTATTTGCCGCCGGCCGAGCATCAGCAGCTGATTCGATTGATCGAGCGCGCTTACGACGGTGAGGGCGATGTTCTCAAAGGCGCGCGCGACGAGCGGCTGGCTGAGCTGAGGAGAATCGTAGGCTACTGACTGGCAAATGGATGTTCGAAGCTGAGGTACAGGAACAGGCCCTCCGCCTCATTTCCATTTGGTCCCAACCCAATGGTATATGCCGCACCGGGCACCACCTGCAGGTGGCCGAAATCAAAGGCAGTACGAATTCCAGGGTTGAGAACCCAGAAGGATGCCTGAGTCATCCTCCCTTCGCTCGCGACCTCACCTGCTTCGTACCACACTGTCTCCAGCAGAAGATTAAAGCGGGGACGCGCCAGCCAGATAACGCTGCCGCCCAGACTGAACCCATACGTTGTGGCTTCGTTCCCCGCCCCATTGCGGGCCGAGGGCGTCAGGGTGGCTCCGGCATTCCAGTGAGTGACCACAGCCTCGCTCAGCACCAGCGTCAACGGGACATCGACCTGAACTCCCAGTCCTCCCCTCCCTCGGCCAGCAGCTTCACTACCAGTTGGTAACAGGAGACTCAGCCGGGGAGCGGCGACGACGTGGGCCTGGGGGTTGCCCGCCAGCTGATACCGGTAGTTGAGGGCGACGTCTCCCAGGCCGGTGCCCCGCCCTTCGGTATTCAGAAACGGGATGGTGTAGCTGAGCTGGTGCTTGATGCCGCCGAGCGGCCATTCCTGGGTGAGGGAGAAGGCCCAGTCTCCGCCCGTACGGGCGTAGTTAGTGATGTGCTGAACGACTCCGGCTTCCTGGTTGTAAGCCTCTTCCAGCAAAAAGGAGTTGTCCTGGATTTGCGCGGTGAGTAGTGAGGCGGGAGCCGTGAGCAGTACTATCGAAGGGAACAGGGGTTTTCGACGGCTCAGGCAGCTCATGAGTCTCCACAACCGCTTACGGCTCTATCTACCCCAGCCACTCGCGAAAGGTCCCGACCAGAAGCCAGCTGTTCAGTCCCATGATGACCACGGCAACCAGCCAGGCCAGTGCTGCCAATCCCTTGCTGTTGACGAACTCGCCCATCTTCGAGCGCTGACTGGTGAAATACACCAACGGTACGACGGCGAATGACAGCTGCAGGCTGAGTACGACCTGACTCAGAATCAGGAGCCCTCCGGCGCCGCGCTCACCATAGGCTGCGGTGACAATGACAGCAGGGACGATCGCAATCAGCCGGGTGATCATACGACGGAGCCAAGCCGGCAGCCGAATATTGAGGAAGCCTTCCATGACGATTTGCCCGGCGAGAGTCCCGGTGATCGTCGAATTCTGACCCGACGCCAGCAGGGCCACGGCGAAGAGGGTGCTGGCCAATGTGGTTCCCAGCAGCGGGGTCAACAGTCGGTAGGCATCGCCTATGTCTGCCACTTCCTGGTGCCCGGTGTTGTGAAACGTGGCCGAGGCGAGAATCAGAATGGCCGCGTTGATGAAGAACGCGAACAACAGGGCGACGGTTGAATCCAGGGTGGCGAAACGAATGGCCTCCCGTTTGGACGTGGCGTCGGGCAACACCTTTCGAGTCTGCACGATGGACGAGTGCAGGTAGAGGTTGTGAGGCATGACCGTGGCGCCCAGAATGCCGATGGCGATATACAGCATCATCGGATTGGTCACGATCTGTGAGGTGGGAATCAGTCCCCGGGCAACGTGCGAGAGGTCCGGCTGCGCCATGATCAGCTCGGCACCGAAGCAGACGCCGATCGTGGCAACCAACGTGATTACCAGCGCCTCGAGGTAGCGAAATCCCTTGTGCTGCAGCAACAGAATGAGCAACACGTCGAATGCGGTCAGACACACACCCCATACCAGCGGAATTCCGAACAACAGGTTCAGGGCGATGGCCGAGCCGATCACCTCCGCCAGATCGCATGCGGCGATGGCGATTTCGCAGAGGACCCACAGCACGAAGCTGACCGGCCGCGAGTAGTGGTCCCGGCAGGCTTGCGCCAGATCGCGCCCGGTGGCAATGCCCAGCTTCAAGGCGAGCGCCTGAAGAAGGATCGCCATCAGGTTCGAAAGCAGGATGACGCTCAGGAGGGTGTATCCGAACCGCGCTCCACCGGCTAGATCGGTCGCCCAATTTCCCGGATCCATGTAGCCCACGGCCACCATGTAGCCCGGACCGGCAAATGCCAGCGCCTTCCGCCAGAAGGAAACACCCTTGGGCACATGGACCGTGTGATAGGACTCGGGCAGGCTCGGCAGCGTGCGGGGATAACGCCAGGCGCCGAGTTCGCGGACGGGTTCGGACGAGGCAGCGCTCATACGGCCGGTGTACCGGCGCACTGGAGAACGTGGCTGAGCTCGCGCCCGATGACGTGCCGCTGTCCGCCAACCTCGATGGTGACCAGGTCATCGAACGGCTGCCGGTCCAGTACCGTGATGTGGACGCCCGGCTTGATGCCTAGGGACGCGATGTACCGCAGCCGCTCGGGCTGATTTTCATGTACCCGATGGATCTCGACGGTGTCACCAATCGGAATGTCGGACAGTGGTGTGCAGGAAAGCTCATGGACGAAGCCGTCCGCCGAAGGAATGGGGTCGCCATGGGGATCCACGTCAGGGTTGTCCAGGGCGTCGGCCATCCGTTCCACCAGGGTGTCGGAGACCGCATGCTCCAGACGCTCGGCTTCATCGTGGACCGTGTCCCAGGTGTAGCCCAGGAACTCCACCAGATAGGCTTCGATCAGGCGGTGCCGTCGAACCATCCGCAGAGCGGCCCGGCGACCCTCATCGGTCAGCTGGACCCCGCGATAGGGCACATGCTCCAGCAGCCCGTGCTCAGAAAGCCGCTTGACCATTCCGGTTACCGATGGGGGCGACAGCGCGAGCAGGTGGGCGATCTCGCTGGTTGAAGCGGGACGACCCTCCGGAGAGAGCTGATAGATGGCCTTCAGGTAGTCTTCGACCGACCGGGTCAGGCTTTCGGATACGGCTCCAGCACTCACACCAAGCTCCATTTAGGCTTGCCTAATACTGATGTGTGAGCCGCCTAATGTCAAGTTTAACCGAGGGGAAGTACTATCCTACCTCGGCCAGGAAACTGGTGAGAATCCGCTCGGTCATTCCCCAGATGATGGCATTCTCGAGTTGGTAGGCTTGGACTTGCCGGCTTTTACCCGCAACCTCGAGCTGAACCGGATGCCGGGTGTCGGGACGCAGCAGATAATCCACCTGCACCCAGCTGGCCTGAGCCACTTCGGCGTTGAGCCGCATGGCCGGACGCTCCGGCAGCAGGAACACAAAGGGCCGTACCGCTATCGGCGGAAGTACCGGGGTGCGGGGGATGACGTCCGGTAGACTTCCTAGAAGATCCTCGGGCCTGAGCCGAATCCCGACTTCCTCGACGGTTTCCCGGATGGCTGTTCCGGCAAGATCGGAGTCGCCTGCCTCCCGTCGGCCACCGGGCAGGGCCATATGGCCGGACCAGGGATCTCCTGAACGATCGGCCCTGCGGATGAGCAGGATGGAGTCGGGTTGAGGGGTAAGGATGATGGCGACGGCGGCCCAGAGCAGGGAGGGATCCTCATCCTCGGAAGCATCCATTGACGTCGCCAGACGCTCCCGCAGGCGGGCCGCCCGAAGCGTCACTGAATGAGGTGCTCTCAATCGAAGATTCCGGTCAGCCGCTCACTGACCTCCCAGAGACGTCGCGCGGCTGCTTCATCGTAGGACTCACGCGACGAGGTTACCGGCCTCTTGTTGACGAAGTACTTCCCCGTAACCCCTTCTACTTCCTGAGATGAAGCCAGGTAAACGATCGTTTCCGCTCCTTTCTCCGGCTTGGCACCGAAGGTGCGAGCGAGCGCACTTCCGGCAGCCGGCACCCCCATATAGTCAGCCAGCAGCCTGGTGGCGATCACGCCCGGATGAAGGCAGTTGGCGGTGACTCCCGTGCCCCTCAGTCGCCGCGCGAGCTCATAGGTGAACAGGATGTTGGCCAGCTTGGATTGGCTGTACGCCCGGTTCCCATCGTAGCTCCGCTCGCCCTGGAGGTCGGCAAAGTCCAGCTGCGATCCGCTGTGGGCGCCGGACGAGACGTTGATGATTCGGGAGGGAGCTCCGGCCCTCAAACAGTCCAGCAGCAGATTCGTGAACAGGAAATAGGCCAGGTGGTTGACGGCAAACTGCTGCTCCAGGCCATCAACCGTGAGCTGGCGCCGGCGAGTAAACAGCCCGGCATTGTTGATCAGGACCTGGACAGTGGGGTGGCGCTCCCTGATCTCGCCGGCCGCTCTTCGGATCTCGCTCTGAGAAGACAGGTCTGCCGCTACGACGTCGGGCACGGCAGCCGAGCGCCGGCTGATCTCGCTGGCGACCTTGTCTCCGTCAGCCTGCCGCCGGCACACCAGTACCACGTTGGCACCCAAATCAGCGAGTGCTTCGGCGCTGGCCTTACCAATGCCCCGGCTGGCCCCGGTGATCACACAGACTCGGCCGGTCAGATCAGCGGGCATAGCGATTACTGGAGATTGGCCGCCAGCCACTCGAGCGTGGCGTCAAATACGGTGTCCAGCTCGGAAGTGCTCGAGCGCCACGGGTGAGTTGCCCCGAAGGTATGGCCGCCCTGCTCTACCGCCAGCAACCTGGTCTCCTTCGAGCCGCTGGCCGCCGCCAGGACCTGGGCTTCGTTGAACCGGACCGATTCGTCTTCGGTGCCATGGATGATGAGCCAGGGAACCCGGATACGGGACGCCGCTGCTTCGATATCCAGGGTCTCGGCATTCTGCTCGATGTCGTCCAGCACGTCGGTGTACAACGGCAGGATTTGACCGGTGCGGGCGTTCTGAATCTCGGTTTGGCCGCGAGCTCGCCAGGCGCTGCGCTGGCCCTCCGGCCAGCGCTCCACCCGGGAGATGGCAGCCCACGTCACCAGGGAGCGGACGCGGGAATCTTGCGCGGTTTGCAGGACTGCAGTGCCGCCCCCGCGCGAATGCCCAACCAGAGCGAGCGTACTCGGCACCGGGATGTTCAATGCGCCGCTCATGAGTGCATCGAGAACCCGCTGAAGGTCCTGGAGCTCGGCGGAGAAGGTGTTGTGCCCGAAGCGGTCCGGCAGAGAGAACTCACCGGCATCGTCAACGCCGCTCCCGCTGAGATTGAAGGTGACGGCGGTAAATCCGGCTCGGGCCAAACGCTCGGCCAGATGGGGGAACATTCCCCAGTCCTTGAAGCCCTTGAAACCGTGAACCACAACTACCGCCGGTCGGGAGGTTTTCCGACCCGCCGATCGAACGTCAATGAGGATCTGACCCAGCACTCCGGGCAGAGAATGCTTGGTAAGCGCAGGTGTAGCCATCACTGAATGGTAGTCGGGTTAGAGTACCGCCGGCTCCAGCAGCTCGACCTCTCCGGCAGTGGCGTCCAACCGGGCGCGAACCCCGAGAGGCAGTGTCCACTGGGCGCCGATATGGCCGATGGGGAACCCGTAGGCCACCGGAATCCCCAGGCTGCCGAAGTACGTCGCCAACACCTCGTCGAACCCGAGGGCCCCTTCCGAGGTGGCGCGGTCCATCTGGGTAAAGCGGCCGATGATTGCCCCGGCCAGGTGGTGGAGAACGCCCAGAGTTCTGAAGTGGGCCAGCATGCGGTCGACTCGGTACAGATCCTCGCCCACGTCTTCCAGGAAGAGGAGAGCTCCCTCGAAGTCGGGAAAGTACGCGGTACCGGCAAGACAATGGAGCAGAGTCAGGTTGCCGCCGATGAGCGGACCCTCGGCTGTTCCGCCGGTGAGGGAGACGATACGGTTTTCCTGGGGGATAACTCCATTCTCGGGTGATTCGAGCCGGTCCAAGCGGCCGGCCGGCTGAGCGGAAGTAAGCACCCGGGAAAAATGGCTGCGGCTGAAGCCGGGCATGGCCGCACGCGCTACCGGACCATGAAAAGTGACGACACCGGTACACCGGTTGATTGCGTTGAGCAGGGTAGTAATGTCGGAAAAACCGATAAGCGCTTTGGGGCGTCGCGCGACGGCCGAGAAGTCCACCCGGTCGAGTAGCCGGAGGCTGCCGTAGCCTCCCCGGATGCACCAAACTGCATCGATAGCGGAATCCCGGAGCGCCGCGTTAAGATCGGAGAGTCGCTCCTCGTCAGAGCCGGCCAGGTAGCCGTAGCGCTTGTGGGCATTTTGACCTAGGACGGGTTCGTAATCCAGCGCACGGCAGAGCTCCTGGGCCCGCATTAGATCGTCTCTCTCCAAAACAGGGCCAGCGGGAGCAACCAAGGCAACGCGATTACCGGGCACGAGTCGGGGAGGCTGGACCAGCGCTTTTGCCCGCATGGTTGATCCCGAAGTAGATTGACGAACCTTATCAGGGAGAACACTTCCATTGCGTGCTTCGCAGCCCGCATTGCTCGCTGCCGGTCGCATAATCGCTGAGATGCGCGATTCGATGGTCTCTCAATGGACCGACTGGCTGGGAGACCGAATGACCGCAGCTCCCACGATACCGCGGTCAACGATCGAGCGGGAGTTCCGGCTCCTGTTCGATGTCCTGACCGAGATGGTTGGCCCGCTGCGGCGCGAGGTCAATGCCGTCTGGCATCACGTCTGCGAGCACTATGGCCGGGTGGCGTCCGCCCGGGGACTGGCGGCCGGCGAGGTAGTCGAGGAGCTGCAGTTCCTTCGCGAGCTGCTCATTCGCGAGCTGGCGCCGATACTGGTGGCCATGCGCGCCCGCCAGGGTATGGCCATCATGCTGCGGCTGAACCGAGTAATCGACAAAGGCGTGGCTGTTGCAGTCGTGGGATACACCGATGCTCTGGTGGCTACCTTGTTCGCCCAAAACGGGGTGCCTCTGAGCAGTACCAAGCAGGACGTGGCCGAGGTGGAGCGGCAACTCGATCTCCTGGAGCAGGAGCTCCAAGCCGTCTCCCCGCCAATTAAATAGCGGCCCCGTACCGGTGCCGCTGTCTGGCCTTTCGGAGCTGCTCCCCGCGGCTCCCTGGTTACTCCCTGTTTTAACTCTACCCCGGCTGGCTCGTCGTACTCCCAACCTGAGTGACGCTCCCCGCAGCTCCGGGCCGATGGTGTCGATCATCATCCCGGCCCGGAACGAGGCCCGGACCATCCGGACCGTCATACAATCGGTCCTCCAGTCGACCTATCAGCCTTTTGAGATATTGGTGGTGGACGATCGATCCGCTGATGACACCGCCACCCTGGTGCGTGAGTTTACCTCGGATGCCCGACTCCGACTTCTCAGTGGTGAGGCCCTGCCGATCGGATGGTACGGAAAGCCCTGGGCCTGCTTTCAGGGATATCGCGCCGCCCGGGGAGACCTGCTGCTGTTCACCGATGCGGACACCAGGCACTCTCCCGAGCTCCTGGAGCGTGCGGTCGGGGCACTGCTCACCCAACGGGCCGACCTGGTGACCGTCTCCCCCCGGCAACGCTGCATCACTTTCTGGGAGCGGATCGTCATGCCCCAGATCTGGTACCTGCTGGCGCTCAGATACACTCCGCAAAGCGTCAACCGAGCGCATCGACCTCGTGATGTCATAGCCAACGGCCAGTTCATACTCACCAGCCGCACCGCGTACGAAACCGCCGGCACGCACTCGGCTGTCCGCCAGGAGGTGGCGGAAGACCTGGCCCTGGCCCAGACGTATCTGGCCAAAGGCCTCAAGCTCCACTTTGCCTTTGCCGAGCGGTTGATGGAGACCAGGATGTATGAAGGACTTTCTTCGTTGATCGAAGGATGGTCCAAGAACATCTATCTGGGGGGACGCCGCTCCTTCCCCGACGAGCCGCTCCAGCGATCTCTCGTTCCGGCGATGCTGACCATTGCCATGGTTTTCTGGTTGATTCCGCCTGCGCTGTTGATCTGGAGTGCGGCAACGGGCTGGGCCGCGCTTTCGGCAGCGGTGACGCTGGCCGTGGTCTTGTCAGTGATGTTCTGGATCGTGATCTGCTATGGAATGGTGATTCCGCCGCTCTATGGCTTGGGCTATCCACTTGGTGCACTCATGGCGCTCTACATCGTTCTTCGGTCAACTTGGCGGGGTAGCCGGCGGGTAGAGTGGAGAGGGCGAGTGTACGGCGAAGGCAAAAACGGCGACAAAGTAAAAGGGCCGTAGCCCGCGCGTGATCTATCTCCGGTCTACCACCACATTCTGCAGTGGAATTCTGGCGCCGAGAAGACGCTCACCACTGAGGCGCAGATCGTAGCGGGTATCGCCGATATCCATCCGCACCGAGTCGGAGCTGATGGAGGAGAGCTTGGCAACCAGCGTCTGCCCTCCTCCCAGGTTGAAAAACGGGACGGAGGATCCGTGGTTGGCGGCTCGGGCTCGCCGCACGGCCTGCTCGATGAGCGCGAAGGAAAGGTTGAGGTAAGGAATAGCGCCCGACTCCGTTCCCATGACCCGAGTTACTAGTCCGCTTCTCCCGATCTCGTCCACCGCGGCACTGTCCTCCTTGAAGATCACCCGGGCCCGCTGGACGATCCTTGGCCGGGTCGTTCCGCTGTCGGCGCCTTCCTGAACCGTCACCTCGATTAGAGGGACGCTCCCATCAGGGGCAAGCACTGCGGCGTAGCGCTCTGATGTGCGCTTGTCGTTCCGAATGCTCAGGGTGCCTTCCAGCTTGGTTGGGGTACGGACGAACCGCTCGGTTGCGACCGTATCGCGCCCGCGAAGAACCAGGAACGAACCGCTGTCCGCGGCCGACTGCGCCCAGAGATCGCCCGTACTGATTAGCGCTATGACTGCCAGCAGAAATAGTGTTTTCATGATCGAAATGTCCCCGCACCGGTTTCGGGAGTCAATTCGATCCCGGTCGCAAGATTCCGATGACATCCACATACCCGACGGTGGCTACCGTGGGCACTCGCTTTCGGCGATGGGCCACGGATGGAGCTTCAGCACGTACTGCAGTCAATCGGCTCCATTGCCGACTTGCCTGGCCTCATCGCCAGGCTGGGCCACAGCGCCAGGCTGGAGCCAATTCCGCGCTCCGCCTGGAACAAGCCCGGATCTCGCACCTTCGACTTAACCTTGGTGGGCCAGACCGCTGGGCTTCCCTGGTTCGCCATAACCAGCACGCAACCTGAGCGAGATGCGGTCCTGCTGGCCCGCCGCATAGCGCGTCGAGGCAAGCTCGCTATTGTGCTCGCGCTGGACAGCCAGGGCCGCCAGCTCGGTATGTCGGTGGCGTTTGGCCGCGCTCCTGGTCTGCGGGTCAGCCTCAGCACTCCCGACGCGGAAACCCTGGCTTCCCTGGCCCGACTGGCGGGCACGCCGGAAGGCGGCACACTCGCCTTTGCCGCTCGAGCAGCTGAGGCACTCTCAGCCGAACCAGTGGGAAGGCGTTTCTTCCGGGAGTTCAAAGGAACGCTCGATCGGATGGCCGCGGCTTTCCCCGAGCCCATGCCAAGAGCAGATCGGCACGCGCTTGTCCTGCTCCAGCTGACCCGCGTCCTCTTTCTCTATTTCATCCAGAGTAAAGGCTGGCTCGGGCAGCGAAACCAGTTTCTGGCCGAGGAAGTTGACCGTTGTCTCAGCCGGGGCCGCCGTATCCACCGCGATTTCCTGCGGCCACTCTTCTTCGGCACTCTGAACCAACCCTGGCCTGACCGAAGCCGGATGGCGCGGCAATTCGGCGCCATACCATTTCTCAATGGCGGTCTCTTCGAGCCTCACGGGCTCGAGCGGCGTTATCGGGCTGATATCCCCAATCCACTGTGGTGTGATGCCTTCGACCGGCTATTCGAGCGCTTCCACTTTACGGTTTCGGAAGGCACCAAACCGGGTTGCGTTGCCCCAGACATGCTCGGCCACGTCTTCGAGGGTGTCATGGACCCCGACGATCGTCGGACATCGGGCACGTTCTACACCCCAGCTGCGCTGGTGGAGCGGCTGGTAGATGCGGCGCTAACGGTGGTGCTCGCCATCCGGATGCGCTGCAGCGAACAGGAAGCCGAACGCCGTTTGATCGAGCAAGATCCTGCCGCCGCCCTCGTGCTCGACGGGATAACAGTGCTCGATCCAGCGGTGGGCTCGGGGGCCTTCCTCCTGGGCACCCTGCACCGCCTGTCCATTACCGGCAAACCCTCGAACCACGCCGGGCGAAAGCGCCGCGTCCTTCAGCAAAGCTTGTACGGCGTTGACCGAAACGCGGCGGCGGTCCGTTTGGCAGAGTTGCGGCTTTGGCTGTCCGTCATTGCCGATGACCCCAGTAACTCTGCCCACGCCGTGCGGCCACTGCCTAATCTCGACTGTCTGATCCGTCAGGGAGACAGCCTGGTCGATCCTCATGGCCTAGACCTGCTTTCTGCGGGGTCACGTCAGGACCCGGCACTGATAACCCAGATCTCACGGATCCGGAAACAGGTAATCGGCGCCACCGGAACCAAGAAGAGGAGCTGGGTTCGCCAACTGCGTCAGCTCGAAGTACGAGCCCTTGGCATTTCCCTTTACCAGGCTGAGGAACAACGTCGAATTGTTAGTACAGGCTACTTGCAGCTCGCCCGGGCTCCGGATCTGTTCGGCCGGCCTCGAGGACTGGATCGGGAATTGCGCGCCGGCGTGAGCCAGGAACGCGCCGCTCTCCGCCGGTTGAGGCAGGCCCGCCGGCGGCTGTCCCGCCAGGGGGAAGTTCCCTGGTTTCACTATCGCAGCGCGTTCGCCGACGTTTTTGCCCAAGGAGGGTTCGATCTAGTCATCGGCAATCCACCCTGGCTCCGCTCCGAAGCAATTCCGCCTGGTGCTCGGGGGCAGATCGCTGCCCGGTATCGCTGGTGGAAATCCCGCGGTGTGAGCTACGGCAAGGCTCCCGATTTGGCCATCGCCTTTCTGGAGCGAGCCTTCGAGCTGGCCCGACCCAGGGGCACCGTAGCCATGCTGGTGCCCGCCAAGATCGCTACCGCCGGCTATGGTGCCGTGGCCCGTCATGCGCTCGCCAGCTCCATGACACTTCATGTGCTGGCCAACCTCACCGGAACCCGTGAAGCGGCATTCGATGCTACCGTGTATCCCCTGGCGCTGGTTGCCGAAAACTCGACTCCGTCTGTCAACCAGGTGGTTCGCACCAGTCTTTCTTGCGACACGGGAGATCGCCTGGAGCAAGCCGAGCTTCGCGGCGGGGCACCGTGGATCCTGAAGCATGGCGGGGCCCAGTCAGTGTTAGTCGAGCTGGAACAGCAGCCTCACCTTGCTGAAAACGTCACCTGTCATCTGGGGGTAAAAACCGGGCTGAATCAGGTGTTTCTCAATCCCCCGGGGGATATCGAGCCGAAGTTCCTCCGCTGGGCTCTTCGGGGACGAGACATCAAGCCATTTCGCTGTTATCCCAGGGTGCGCCTGCTCTGGACCCACGATGCCCTGGGGCATCCGCTTTCCTGCCTTCCACCCAGGGCTCAGGCCCATCTGAATCAGCATGCCGATGCACTTCGGTCCCGCCGGGATTTTCAACGGGAGCCGTTTTGGACGGTGTTCCGGGCGGCGCCCGCCGCGGCCCAATACCGGGTTGTGTGGTCTGATCTGTCCCGGCAGCTCAAAGCCGCCGCCTTGACCACCAGAAACGATAGCCAGTGCATTCCGCTCAACACCTGTTATGTGGCCCCCGTCGCAACCGCCCTGCAGGCTCACGCACTGGCTGCCTGGCTGAATTCGACCTGGATCCGTGCGGTAGCCGTGCTGGGCGCAGTACCGGCCGCAGGCGGATTCTTTCGATTCAATGCCGCCGTGGTTACGGCTCTCCCACTCCCCCCTGCAGTACTGGCAGATCGAGACCTGGCCCAACTCGCGCTCCAGGGTCGGGCCGGCAACACAGTTGAGAGGGAGATCGACGCCCTGGTGGCGCAACATCTCGATCTCCCGGAGCGTGCGCAAAGAGTCCTTCGTGATGCCCTGGGCAGCTGCCCCATCGATCATCGCTGAAGCGCTGGTCGAAGTACCGGACGCTCTTCTCACCGTGCTGCGTCCCGGGCCATTGGCCCCGCCCGCCCACATTGCGGCTTACCTGGCCCGCAGTCTCGCCCCGGCGGAGTCTCCGGTTAAACCACCCTCCTGGCTGCTGACATGCCAGCATCCGAGCTTTCGCCGAGTGTTGGCCGCAATCGGGCGGTACCGTGGTGCCCTCCTGGCAGACCCTGTGGGAAGCGGCAAAACGTTCATTGCACTGGCCGTGGCCGCGCAGCTCAATCAGACAACAACTGCGTGCCTGGTCCCAGCCTCGCTGGTTTCCCAGTGGCATGCGGCAGCTGCTAGAGTCGGTGTTTCCGTGGAGCTCTGCTCCCACGAGCAGGTCAGCCGGGGACGGTTACCGCGTGGCACTCGAGGACTGGTCATAGTCGATGAAAGCCATCACTTCCGGAATCCCAAAACCCGGCGCTATCGGCACCTCGCTCCATGGCTGACTGGCCGCTCCGCACTGCTGCTGACCGCTACCCCAATCGTGAATCGAGCGGCAGATCTCGCGGCTCAGCTCCTGTTATCCATCCGGGATGACGCGCTGACGTTCGAGGGGGTGGGCTCACTCCAGGCCCTGCTCAAGCAGGGCTGCTCAGCTCCAGCATTGGGCGAGTTGGTGCTTGAGAGCGACGTAGAAATTGATGGCAGGCCTCAGCGGGTGGTCCGACGCCAACCGGCTGATCCCAGAGAGTCCATGGCCGCCGAAGCGGTGCGAGCAGAGGTGGATACGCTGAAGCTGTCTCGCTCTCAGACCATCGCCGAGCTGGTCAGGGGAGTTTTCCTGCGCGCGGCAGCGTCGAGTCCGGCTGCATTTCAGGACAGCCTCCGTCGTTACCGGCGACTGCTGCTGCACGCGCGGGACGCGCAGAGAGCGGGACAGGCCTTGGACAGGAGGGAACTGAAACACTTTACTCGGGCGTTGGACGACCAACTGGTCTGGTGGGAGCTGCTGCCTGTGGGCCGAGCCGAGTCAGAGATCGAGCTGAGCGACCTGGAGCAGCTGGAGATGATGATCCGTCCGGTTGAAGATCTACCCTCGAGACAGGATCTGAAGCTGGAGCGCCTCCGGGTCCTGTTGGGTGATGGCATTCCAACCCTGGTGTTCACCACCAGCCGCGCAACCGTGCGCTACTTGCGCGACGCCCTATCCGAGCTCCGCGTCGCATGGTGCACCGGCAACCGGGCCGGTATAGGGCCCGCTCCTTTGCCGCGAGACAGCGTGCTCGGCTGGTTTCGGGCAGCGACCTCATTCCCCGGAGCGCCCAGACACCTGGTTGTAACCGATGTGGCGGCTGAGGGCTTGGATCTGCAGCGGGTGGCTCGG
>DASUVR010000007.1:0-6479 GCA_036378855.1 Gemmatimonadales bacterium
AACCCTGCTGACTACTGAGTCCTGCCTGCTGAACCCCAACCGCAACCCTGAGCTGACTCGCCTGGAGATCGAACAGTTTCTCCGGGACTACCTCGGTGTCCACCACATTCTATGGTTGGGTGACGGTATCGTCGGCGATGACACCGATGGCCATATCGACGATCTTACCCGGTTCGTGGACGACCGCACTGTAGTCACCGTTGTCGAGAACAATCCCTCCGATGAGAATTACGACCCGCTTCAGAAGAACCTGGAGCGGCTTCAGCACATGACCGATCAGGACGGACGCCCGCTGCGGGTAGTTACCTTGCCGATGCCGCGGGGGGTGTGGCACGAGGGACAGCGATTGCCGGCCAGCTATGCCAATTTCTATATCGCCAACGGGGTGGTGTTACTTCCGACCTACGATCCAGCGCGCGACGGCGAGGCCCTGGGGATACTACAGCAGCTCTTCCCTTCCCGCGAAGTTGTGGGCATTGATTGCACCGATCTGGTCTGGGGACTCGGCGCGTTTCATTGCGTGACCCAGCAGTGGCCGGCGACAGCAGGACAGATGGGCAGCGCGTCAGCGGGGCAGAAACGCTAGGGATCTAAAGTATTCTTTTGCTGCCCCGCAGTCCCGCCGCCCCGCTGCCCGCCTCCTACGACTTCTGCCAGGTTCCTACCAGCGCTGCCCGGCGACCACCACAACTGTCCATGCCCAACCCCGCAATGCGGAGCTCGTCCTGCTCGCGGCTCACCACGTAGCGAGCGTCTCCGGTCTGGCAGGCGCTGGCAGCGGTATCGGCCTTGAAAATCAGCGTGTCGCCGTTGAATCGGCCCCGGCCCTTCATGTCGACCGAATCGGGCCAGCGGGGCGAAGGAAGCATCAGCTCGACGCCGCCGTTGGAGGCCAGCTTCATGTGGACCTCACCTTCGCCATAGAGGTCGCGCTTCCAGGTGCCGGCGTACTTCCCGCCGTCTCCGCCACAAGAGGCCAGCAACCCCAGCAGCAGTGTCAGGGTGACAAGAGACCGGGTGCCAATCATGGTAACTCCTTCCTTGGTGGAGTGGGAATTGGCCTTTACAGTGCACCGCGCTCCGATAGCGCGCAAGGAGCCGTGGACGTGGGGCCGGCTCGGTGGAACCTCGTCCCAGAGGTCTCAGGCGGGCTGAAATCTGTCATCGATCGATGACCAGGAGACCACACCAGCCACGCCGGTCATCACGCACGCGTTCGGCCGCAGATGATAGAGCCAGTGGTCGAGATCCGGAGTATCCAGCACCGCGAAGTCAGCCTGTTTTCCCGGCTCCAGCGAACCGACGGCGTGCTGGAGCCCGACCGCCCGCGCCGCATTGATGGTGGCACCCTTGAGCGCCTCCGCAGGTGTCATCCCCAGCAGGGTACAGGCGAGCGTTAATGCGAAGGGGAGGTGAAAGGAGGGGGCAGACCCAGGATTGAAGTCCGTCGCGATCGCCACCGGAACGCCGGCTTCGATCAGCCTCCGGGCGGGAAGCGCAGATTGGTTCAGGTACATCGAGGCCAGCGGCAAGCCCACTGCTACTACCCCTGCAGCGGCCAGCGCGCGAATACCGCCATCGGAGATGCACTCCAGGTGATCGGCCGAGACGGCGCGTACCTCCGCCGCAAGCTCGGCGCCGCCGCCGGAAGTGAGCTGGTCGGCGTGGAGTTTGGCCCGAAGACCCTGCGCCTCCGCCGCCCGGAAAATCTGCCTGGCTTCCGCCACGGTGTACGCCGAATCTTCGACAAACACGTCACAGAAGATTGCGAGCCGCTCGCGCGCCACCCGCGGAATTATCCGCTCAATCACGAGCTCGAGATATTCCCCTCGCCGCTCGCGGAATTCAGGCGGAACCACATGAGCACCCAGAAAAGTCGGCACCAGCCGAACCGGCTGCTCCGTCGCCAGCCGACGGTAGACCCGGAGCAGCTTGAGCTCGTTCTCCTCATCCAAGCCGTATCCGCTCTTGCACTCGACGGTGGTGATGCCCAACGCGAGCATCTCCTGCAAGAACCCCTTCGCTCGGTTCGCCAGCTGGTCTTCACTTGCGGCACGGGTGGCCCGCACCGTGGAGAGAATTCCACCGCCGGAGCGGGAGATCTCGAGATAGCTCCGGCCCAAGCTCCGTTGGACGAACTCGTCCGCCCTCCACCCGGCAAAGGCCAGGTGAGTGTGACAGTCGACCAGACCGGGGATGACCAGCCTTCCGCCGGCATCGATCCGTTCGGCGGTGGCACAGGCTTCTGGAAGGTTTTTTTGGGGGCCGGCCCAGGAGATTCGCCCGCTCGAGTCCCAGGCCAGGGCAGCATCCGAAATGACATGGGCGTCGCCCTGTCCACCTTCGGCACCACAGGTGGCGAGCTGCCCGATATTGGCGAGAACCTTCATGGAGGGACTTATAGTCAACCGCTCAGGTCGTTCACCATAGGCAGATCGACGCCCCGCTCCTTCGCTGTTTCAATGGCCAGATCGTAACCGGCATCGGCATGACGCATCACTCCGGTGCCGGGATCGGCGGTGAGGACTCGACGGAGCCTCCGGTCCGCTACATCGGTGCCGTCGGCCACCGCCACCATGCCGGCATGAATGGAATAGCCGATGCCGACCCCTCCTCCGTGATGCAGCGAGACCCAGCTGGCGCCACAGGCGGTGTTCAACAGCGCATTCAGCAGCGGCCAATCGGCGATGGCATCGGAGCCATCCTTCATTCCCTCCGTCTCGCGGTTGGGTGATGCCACCGACCCGGTGTCCAGATGATCTCTACCGATCACGATGGGAGCGAGCACCCGTCCGGTTTTAACCAGCCAGTTGAAGCGCTCGCCCATCTCGGCGCGCTCGCCGTACTCCAGCCAGCAGATCCGGGCCGGCAACCCCTGGAATGCTACCCGTTCCTGCGCCTGCCGAATCCATCGGGCCAAACCTTCCTTTTCCGGGAAGGTGTCCAGCACGGCCTGATCGGTGGCGGCGATGTCGGCGGGATCTCCCGACAGGGCAACCCAGCGAAACGGGCCGGCACCTCGGCAAAAGAGCGGGCGGATAAACTCCGGCACAAACCCTGGAATCTCGAAGGCCGACCGCATGCCCCGATGGTCGGCGACCTGTCCCCGAAGGTTGTTGCCATAGTCGAACACCACGGCGCCGCGGCGCTGCAGATCGAGCATCGCCTGCACATGGACCGCCATGGAATCGAGAACCTTGGCTTCGTAGGCCCGGGGGTCTGCCTCCCGAAGCTCTCCGGCATGCTCCAGGTCGAGGCCGGCCGGGATGTACCCCAGCCTGAGATCGTGCGCCGAGGTCTGGTCGGTTACCACATCGGGAACAACGCCACGGCGCAGCAGCTCGGGCAGCACTTCGGCGATGTTCCCGACCAGCCCGATCGAGAGCGCTTGTCCCCGCGAGCGGGCGGACTCGACCTGCTGCAGGGCTGCGTCCAGGCTGGTCTCCAGGCGATCGCAATATCTCGTCGCGACTCGCCGGCGGATTCTTTCCTCGTCGACATCTACTCCCAGGAAGGCCGCGCCATTCATGGTGGCGGCCAGCGGCTGCGCCCCACCCATACCGCCCAGTCCGCCGGTTACCACCAACCGGTTTTTCAGGGTGCCGCCGAAGTGCTGCCGGGCGCATTCGGCAAAGGTCTCGTAGGTGCCCTGCAGAATCCCCTGAGTTCCGATGTAGATCCAGGAGCCGGCGGTCATCTGCCCATACATCGTGAGGCCCAGCGCCTCGAGTCGGCGGAACTCGTCCCAGGTGGCCCAGCGGGGAACCAGGTGAGCGTTCGCGATCAATACCCGGGGCGCCTCCTCGTGGGTGGTAAACACGCCCACCGGCTTCCCGCTTTGGACCAGCAACGTCTCGTCATTCCCCAGGCGACGGAGCGTGGCCACGATGCGTTCGTAACATTCCCAGTTACGTGCGGCCTTTCCGCCGCCACCGTAGACGATCAGCTCATCCGGCCGCTCTGCCACGGCGGGATCCAGGTTGTTCATGAGCATCCGAAGGGCGGCCTCCTGGTGCCAACCGCGGCAGGACAGGGAAGACCCCCTCGGGGCAGAGATCTGATGGGACTGCGTCAGCATCGACATAGGGAGCTCTGGAGATGGCCGATCAAGGCTAGCCTTTCGCAGAATGGGCTGCAACCTTTTGGGCCGCCGTACGATCCAATCCCCCCGCGATGACCGAACTCGGCCTTGGAGTGGCGATCCTGGAGCACGAACCGACCGGCAGGACCGATCCGGATGCAGTGGATGCCACGCTCGCGGCCAGCGGAGATGCCAGCGCATTCGAGCGGCTCTACCGGACCCACGTGCCCAAAGTGTACGGGCTGGTTCGCCGCATGCTCAGCGATGACGATGTGGATGAAGTCGCCCAGGACATCTTCGTGCGAGCCTGGCAGAAGCTCGGCACCTTTCGAGGTGAGGCGGCCTTTGGAACCTGGCTTCACCGACTGGCCGTCAACGTGATCCTGGCCCGGAGAGAGACGCTGGGGACGCGGCGCAAGCGATACGTCGAGGGCGACATGGTATTGGAGACAGTTCCCAGCCGTCGAGCCACGCCCGAGATGTCGATGGATTTCGAGGCAGCCATGGAACGGCTGCCGGAGGGAGCCCGGGAAGTGTTCGTGCTACACGACGTAGAAGGTTATCGCCATGAGGAAATCGCCGAGATGCTCGGTCTGGCAACCGGAACGTCGAAATCCCAGCTGCATCGGGCGCGAATGGCCCTGCGTCAGCATCTGGAGCGCTGAGGAGGAAACATGATTCAAGACCCTTGGACCGACCGGCTGTCGGAATACGTCGATGGAGAGCTGCCCGAATGGGAGCGGCATGCGCTCGAGTCGCATTTGGAGAGCTGCGCCGACTGCTCCCTGATCGTGTCCGATCTTCGGCGGGTGGTACGCCGGGCGCGCACCCTCAAGAATCCTCCTCCGTCCACCGATCTCTGGCCGGGCATTGCCGCCCGGATTGGGGCAGGAACCGCCAAGGCCCCCGACGTCGTGGATCTGAGCGCTCAACGCCGAGTGCGCCGCCGCTGGGCATTCTCCTTACCTCAGCTTGCCGCGGCCGGCATTGCCTTGATGACCGTTTCGGGCGGAACCGTGTGGTTTCTGAGCGGGAGTGCCCGTCAACCCGTGGCGCTCGCTCCGGTCCCGTCCAGCCCGCCCGAAAACCCCGCGGCTGTCAACGTATCGATGAGGCCCAACGCCTCGCAGAGCTATGCCGCTGCCGTGGCCGACCTGGAGCGAGTGCTGGCAGAAGGCCGGGGCAAGCTCGACACCACCACCGTCAAGATCATCGAGCAAAATCTGGTTGCCATCGATCGCGCCATTGCTGAAGCACAGCGCGCGCTCGACGCGGACTCTGGTAACCTGTATCTCAACACCCATCTGGCCGAAACGATGCGGCGTAAACTCGACCTGCTGCGTCAGGCGGCCGCGCTCGTTCCGGTGAGCTGAAAGGACCTCCCGTGCTGCTTGCTCTCCTGACTGGTACCCTGGCGCTGGCACCCGACGTCCAGGTGGATACCACTCTCAACGCGGTGCGGGGTCAGCGCCTGGCCATCAATGCCTACGCGGGCGAGGTCACGGTGCGCGCCTGGAACAGAAACGCGGTTCGGATCGAGGCCGACGGCAATCAGAATCAGCTCGAGATCGCGAGCAGCCCGACGGGAATCAGTATCCGCACCCAGGGCCGACACGGCCCGCCCGAGGAGATCACGATTCGGATCAGCGCGCCCGCCTGGATCGGTCTCAGCCTGGCGGGAGTGAATACCAGCGCCAAAGTGGAAGGCATCCGGGCTCCCATATCGGTCGAAACGGTTGAGGGCGAGGTAGACGTTACCGGTGGCGAGAGTCTGATCTCACTGCGTTCGGTTCAGGGCTCGGTGCGGCTGCGCGGAGCCAAGGGCCGAATCAATGTGAACTCGGTAAACGATGACGTCGAAGTGGCCAACAGCTCCGGCGATATCGCGGCACAGACGGTCAACGGCGAGATCCTGCTCCAGGGGGTGGATGCATCGAGCCTCGACGCCAACACGGTAAACGGCGATATCTCCTACTCCGGGCCGATCAGAAGCAACGGCCGCTACACGCTCTCGACTCATAACGGAGATCTGACGCTGACCGTCCCTCAGGGCACTAGTGCCGGGGTGACGGTTTCCACTTTCAGCGGCGATTTCGAGTCCGAATTCCCGGTCCCCTTGCAGGGCACCCGAAAGGGCAAAGGGTTCAACTTCACGCTGGGCTCCGGGAGCGCCCAGGTTACCCTGGAGTCGTTCCAGGGGACCATTCGACTGGTTCGCCCGGGCAGCGAAGAAGACCCGGCTCGCCAGAAGCGGGACCACGACCGGGATCATGACGACGATTAGTCCCTACCTGCATTAAACCGTCGCATTTTGACGGGCTTTGCTCCCGGAGTGTGAAGCGCCACACTCCCGTCCAGGAACCGAGCAGATTTGTAACGCCGGCGATACAAACCCTCT
>DASUVR010000008.1:0-4300 GCA_036378855.1 Gemmatimonadales bacterium
CAGCGTGCGCGATCCGCACCAGCTCGAGCTGTTCGGCACCCTGCTGAGCGAGCTGCACGCGATGCAGAAGAAGCCGGCGCTGGGCGAGTCGCACCTGGTCGTCACCCTCGCGGGCCAGACCATCCGGGGCAGCTGGGACGAGATTCTGCTGCAGATGAAAGCCGCAGACCGGGAATGGGCTCATGGATCGCTGAGCGATTTCATGGCCAGCCTGGCCCGCCGAGGCCAGGCGGAAACCGGCGTGGTTATTCCCACCACGGACGCTGAAGCATTCATCAGAGGAAGTGCGGAGGCCGGCGTGCTTCGGATAATGCAATAAGAGGTAAGCGCTGAGCGGTGAGCGGGGGGTTCCGGTTAGGTTTGGAGCTCCCCGTTTCGTTTTGACATTAACTACTCCTAAATGACCACGACCCCCTCGCACTCACCACACGTCGCTCACCGCTCGCCCGTCTGGACCACAGGGGTCCACCGGGAGGTGCTGCAAAACGGCTTGACGCTCCTGGTCCAGCCGGATCACTCGGCACCGGTTGTGGCTGTGGTGACCCACGTGAAAGCCGGGTTTTTCGACGAGCCGGACCACTGGGCCGGCATCTCGCATGTGCTGGAGCACATGTTCTTCAAGGGCACGCCGCGCCGGGGGGTTGGCGACATCGCCCGGGAAACCAAGGCCGCCGGGGGTTATCTCAACGCCGGAACGGGTTACGACCATACCAGCTACTTCACTGTCCTGCCCGCATCGGGTCTGGACGCTGCTCTGGACATCCAATCAGACGCTCTGCGCAATTCAGTCATCGATCCGGGCGAGCTGGGCCGGGAGCTACAGGTCATCATTCAGGAGGCCAAGAGGAAGCGCGACAGTCCTGGGGCCGTGGCCCAGGAGACTCTGCATGAGGTGATGTTCGACCGGCACCGGATTCGCCGTTGGCGTATCGGTCACGAAGATCACCTTGCGCGGCTCACCCGGGACGATGTGCTTGGCTACTATCGCTCGCGCTACGTGCCCGAGCGAACCATCGTGGCGATCACCGGCGACATCGAGGTCGAACAAGCGCTGGAAATGGCTCGCGCCCGGTACGCCGACTGGGCTCCGCGTGCCGGCGCGATAGATCCGTCACCCGAGGAACCTGTGCGGCACGAGGTGCGGGCCCGCACTCTCCGCGGGGATGTTTCTCAAGCCGAGCTGGTGTTGGGCTGGAGAACCATACCGGCACTGCACGAGGATGCGCCCGCGTTGGACCTCGCGGCGGCGGTGCTCGGCTCCGGCAGAGGAAGTCTCCTCTACCAGGCTCTGCGCGACACCGGCATTGTCACTTCGATCTCGGCCCACAACTACTCTCCCACCGAGCTCGGCGTCTTCAGCATTGGAGCCGATCTATCTCCGGAGAATGTGTCACTGGCGATAGAGCGGATCGCGGAATGTGTGGCCCGGCTTACTCTGGTGGGCCCCACAGAGGATGAGCTCGAACGAGCACGCACTCTGCTGACCGCGCGTTGGGCCAGACGACTGGAGCCCATGGAAGGGAAGGCCTCCGCACTGGCCTCGGCCGAAGCCCTGGAGCACGTGTCCTTCCTCGATCGGGAGTACGCCGCCGTGGTCTCGCTGGATCCTGAGACCGTGCGCCAAGCCGCCGCGCGGTATCTCCTGCCCGACAGTGTAGCAGGAGTCGTCTACCTCCCGGACAAGGAAGGAGGGGACCTCAAGCCGGAGCTTCTGGCCCGCAGCTTTGCCGTAACCGCCCTGGGTACCAGCGCCACCCGGCCGGTTCAGCGGGTTCGAGTCTCCCCGGCATCGCTTCGGGCCGGGGGTGCCTGGGAAGCCGACGTCCGCCACACTGCGCTCCAGGGAGTCGATCTACTGGTCCGGCGCAAGACCGGCGTGCCGCTGGTTACCCTGGGACTTTATGTGCCCCGGCTCGAGTTCGAGCCGCCGGAGCGGGCGGGCCTTGCCGCTCTCATGATTCGCAGCGCGGTGCGTGGAGCTGGAGATCTGAATGCAGCCGGTCTGGCCTTCGCCTTTGAACGGCTGGGGGGGACATTGAGCCCCACAGCCGCCTCAGACTGGCTGGGATTTGGCACCACGGTTCTGACCGAGCATCTCGCCGAAGCCGCGGCCCTGCTGGATCAGGTCTGCACCGCTCCCCGCTTCGGTGACGCTGACATCAACACCGAGCGCGAGCTCATGAAGACCGAGGCCGAGCAGGTGGCAGACGACATGTTCCGTTACCCCTTTCAGCTGGCATTCGCTGGAGCTTTCCGGGACCAGACGTATGGCCTTCCGGTTTCAGGATTGCCGGAGACCTTGGCCGGGATTTCCGCCGTCGAGGTTCGCGACTGGCATACCCGGGCCATGCTCGGGGTCCGGCCGGTGGTGCTCGCGGTCGGTGACATCGATCCGGATGAGGCCAGTGCTACACTGGCGGGGATTTTCCAGGAGTATCGCCCGGGGGAGAAGGCACGACCGGTTATCCCGGTTGGAGGACCAACCTCGGGCGAGACTCGAGTTGTCACTCGGGAGAAGGCGCAGACCGCATTGGCTATGATCTTTCCCGGGCCCCTTCGGTCGGGATCACAGCGGCACGCGGCAGACGTGTGGGCCGCCGTTGCCAGCGGGCTCGGGGGACGACTCTTCGAGGCCCTGCGTGACCGGCGCTCTCTCGCCTACACCGTGCTTGCGTCGAGCTGGCAGCGAGGGCGCGCCGGAGCGTTGGTCACGTATATCGCGACTTCGCCGGAGCGGGAGGAAGAGGCGCGGCTGGCTATGCTGGAGGAACTGGAGGGGTTTCGGACTACACCGGTCGAGGAGGGGGAGCTTACCCAGGCCATCAATTACCTCGCGGGGCAGTCTGAAGTCGAAAGGCAGAGCGCCGGAGCGCTGGCAGGGGAGATGCTGGAGGCGTGGCTGATCGGTGGGGGCTTGAGCGACCTGGAAGATCCCGCCGCGGCCTTCCGCGCGGTCACCTGGGAAGATGTGTTGCAGGTTGCTCAGGCCAACCTGGATCCAGAAAAGAGGGCTGAGGGGGTGGTGCGAGGCACCAGTCTCAGACCGCCAGTCGACGACTGATCACATCGATTCCCTTCCCCACATCGGCTGGAGCGCGGGCGACGATATCTACCAGGCACACTCCTACCGATGGGGCGCAGTGAAGTACGATGTGGCCCTCCAGACAGAGGAGCGCCACCGCTATCTCGCCGGCGCCCTGCCGGGCGACCGGCGGCCCCAGTCCCGGCATACCAACGGCCCCAGCTGCCGCAACCACCAGCGCCGAGAGCGCGTCAGTGTCCCGCAGTCGCTCCGAGCTGATCGCGGTGAGCTCGACCAGGTAGTGATTGAAGGTGGCGCTCACGCTGGCATCTGCTGATCAGGCCCTGGCCGGAGAAGCGGCCACCGCTTCCCGGTATCCCTCAGGTACTCCAACATCGAAAAATCGCGCAGGGCTGATGATTCCAGCCAATGCCTCGCGTTGGGCCAGCCTTTGCAGCACGGGAACGTCATCCAGCTCCTTTCCTGGCGGGAGTTCCCGGCCGACTTCCTCGAACAGATCCAGAATGTCCCCTCCGAAGGCCATTCGCCCAATCGGGGTGACCGCGGCTTCGGCGCCGGCGGTGTCGAAGCGGCCAGATCCCTTGTCGGCAACTGCAACTACTCGAAGCGTCCCATCAGCGGCGGTCCGGACCGAGGCTCTTCCGGTTGCGCCTTTGGAGCCGGCCTGCGCCCGATCGATCTCGGCGAGGAGCACCGTTGTCAGCCGGGTCTTCTTGTAGGTGGCGAGCACAGCCGCGGTCGGATTGGCCCCCTGAAACAGATTGTCGGGGAGGAGGGCCAGGAAAGGTGAGCCGCCGAGATTGTCGCGGGCCCGGAGGAACGCGTCGCCCAATCCTTTCGGATGATCCTGGGGCACAAATTCCAGCTCGAGCGGGCCCGGATAGTTGCGAGCGACGGTCTCCAGCATCGGCTTATGCGGATTGGTAATAATGATGGCCCGGAGCAGCCCGGCATCGGCGGCCTCATCCAGCGTCCAATACAGTATCGGCTTGAGCGCCACCGGGAGAATTTCTTTGGGCAGGAAGCGGGTGATGGGATGCAACCGCGTACCCAGCCCACCACAGGGGACCACCGCCGTGTCGAGTATCATGAGGAGAGTGCGGGAGCGAAGGAGCGAAGAGCCGCAGGAGAGACCAGAGTATCTTGCACGCTCACGTTCGGCGAGGGGAGCAGCGTGACCGAAGCTAGTCCGGGTAGTAGAGGCGAGCAAGGCCGCGCCGCGTGGTCCTGGGCCGACCTGGTCAGCTGTCTCCGGGT
>DASUVR010000009.1:0-16417 GCA_036378855.1 Gemmatimonadales bacterium
CACTCCACCACTCCGGGCCACCGGGCCTATTGTCGCCAAGCTGCCCGGCATAGTTGCCGCCCCAGCAGTAGGCCACGTCTTCCCGGGTGACCCCGCAAGTGTGATCATAGCCCGCGGTCACCTCTCGAAACACCAGTGCGCCGGCTACCGCCAGGTTCGGGTTGGACGATTCCGCTGCCGGTGCCGTGGGCATGTCCGTCGTACTCTGGCAGCCGACTGCTGAGAGCAGTGCCAGAGATCCGAGTGCCAGGATTGATGGGTTTCGCATGGTGAACTCGTGCATTCAAGTGTCTGCCGCTCACGCCAGGACCTTGCGGCACGCTTGGGCGCCCTGGTCGGACACCACCCCGAACTCGTCGGTGAAGGTCCACTCGTATCGGTCGGGATAGAGGTCGAACCGCACCACCCCGTGGGCGACGATGATCTTCTCGGAGGCCGGGTGCGGTGGTGGCACGATGTTCCTCAGCTTCACGCCCGCCGTGCCACACACGTACTGCCGGATCCCGGCGTCAGAGACCGTTCCGTCCGCCAGCATCGGCCGCAGCCGCTCGTAGCGGTGCGCGTGTCCGCTCACAGCGAAGGAACAGCCCGCCGCCTGCAACAACTTCCACCAGGGTCCAATGCGACCCTTCCAGGTCATGTCCTGCCGCACGCCGTCATGGAGCGCGGTGTGGTACTCGCAGACACTGGAGAACATCGGGTAGTGGAAGAAGGCAGCGATCTGCTTGCCGGGGTTTGCCGCGAGGTCCGCCTTGAGCCAGGCGAGCTGCGCGGTCTGGTCGACGCCGCCCCGGGTGGCCGGGAAACAGTTGAGTGAATAGAGCCTCCAGCTGCCGAGCGTTGTCGCCTGGTAGCCGGGCGCGCCGGTGTATCCGTAGTAGCCCGCGCCCCGCGGGGTCGCGTAGTCCACGTCGTGGTTCCCGATGGTGAAGAAGGTGCGGCTCTTGAACAGGCCCCAGGTCTGCGCGTACCACTGGTCCAGCTCCGCCCTGGTCCCGTTGTGGGTGAGGTCGCCGACCATGAACGCCATCGCCGCCGGATCCGCGTCGAGCACCTTCTTGACCAGGGCCGCGGTGCGTCTTCGGGGCAGCAGAGCGACGTTGGTCGCGTGCAGGTCGCCCGCTCCAATCAGTGTGGCAAAGCCCGCATCTGCCGCCGCGAAGTCGGGCTGCAGCAGGCGGTCGAAGTTGCAGCTCGCCCCGATCAGGGGGAGCGTCGCCGCTCCGAAGATTCTCCCCAACGCCTCTCTCCGTCTCATCCGGTGCCTCCTTTCACTTCGCGGGCGAGTCGTTCACCCTCGGTGAACATTGGCTCTACTCTCGCCCGCGTAGACGCAGAGGAATAGTTGGGCCGGGGGGATGATGAGAGGATGGGGTTGGAGTGATGATTTCTTCATCATCGGTTCACAGCCTCTTCGATGCTCCGGGTGCATAGTGCCGTGCGAGCCGGTTCCTGGCCAATCCCGACCCTGAACACGGCCCCGAAGAGGAGACTGTATGAGACATCGTCCATGGCTCTACACCGCTCTGGGGGGGCTGGCCGCTGCCGCGCTGGCCTCGTGCGGTGAGGAGACGACTCAGCCGAATCCGGCTGGAGATGAGAAGGTGACCGCGCCGGAGCTCGCGGTTGCCTCGAATACCTGGATCACCCGGCGGGACATGTGGAGCACCGAGCGGACTGATTTCGCGACTGCCACCGTGCCCAATGCGACCGGCCAGTCGGTGGTGTATGTCATTGGGGGCCGCGGTGCCTCCAATGTGGGGCTCACCACCGTGATGGCCTACAATGTGGCCACCAATACCTGGACCCTCAGAGCCCCCCTTCCCTGGTCCCTTTACGGCGCGAACAAAGCCGGTGTCATCAATGGCAAAATTTATGTTGCTGGAGGGTATACCCATGGGACCTGGACCAATGCGTTGTACGTGTACGATCCCGCCAAGAACAGCTGGGTGCGGAAGAGTATGCCATCCATATATCAATCCCCTGATGGTGAGTTCGAGGAATTCGCCGCTGGGGGAGGAGTGACTGGGGTGATTGGCGGCCAGCTCTATGTTCTGGCAGAATGCATCGGGAAGGGCGGCTGGTACTACGACGACTGCGAAGTAAATCCAGCGACGCTCTTGCTCCGCTACAATCCGGTTACCGATCGCTGGACCAAGCTGGCACCGCCCCCTGTGGGCAGCTACGCCGGGCTCGGCATATCTGGAATGGCCGGAGTCATTGGTGGGAAGCTCTATGTGGTAGGCTGTGGCAGGGCGCTCTACTGTGGCGAGGGTCTACTCGCGGTCTATAATCCGGCTACCAACACGTGGACGGAAAAGCGGGGCCTCGGGCGAAGACGCTACGGGGCAGCCAGTGTGGTACATGCCGGCAAGCTATATCTGTTCGGCGGCACTCGATTCAACGCTGACGGAACCTATGAGGTTCTCCGCGCCAACATCGCCTACGATCCCACCACCGATCGGTGGACCAACTATGCGCCGCTTCCCACCGCCCGGACCGGGCTCGGGGGCAGCCGGGTTACTCTCAACGGTCAGCCTCGGCTCGAGGTGATCGGCGGCAGCAGGCCGGGGAATAATCTGCAGTACATCCCATAGCTACATGGTGGCTTCCCGAACACAGGCCCCGGTCATTCCGGGGCCTGTGCTTTACCGGGACCAGAGTCTATGAACGCACTTTCATACGGACTTCAGGGTCTACAGCGGAGGTGGCGGCGAGATTGAAATCAGACAGCGAGATGCTCACACCGTGGAGGGGATATGCGAGTCAGCGAGCTGATGCAGACCAAGGTGCAAACCGTACATCCGGACGACGCGGTGAACGATGCGGTGGTGACCCTGACCGACGCACACGTCTCGGCCCTGCCGGTGGTGGACGAGACCGGGCACATGATCGGCGTCATCTCCAGCACGGACATTCTGACCTCCGAGGCCGAGGCCCGCGATGCGGTTGAGCGAGAGGCGCTGTTCGAGCAGATGATGGTGCGCGACATCATGACCCCTCGTCCGCTCACGGTCTCCTCCGACGCCGACGTGAGGGAGGCAGCGCAACAGATGCTCTACGCCGAGGTCCACCGGCTCTTCGTCACCAGTGGAAATCAGCTGGTAGGTGTGATCTCGACCACCGACATCGTGCGTGCCGTGGCGGTGGGTGGCCTGTAGATGCAGCTGAGAGCAGCTACCTCGACCAAACGAGTCTCCTATGTGCGCAACCATGGTGATTCCGCGATTCACCCCGGGCGAAGTCGTCCCCAGCGTCATCGCCCAGGTTCACGATGCCTGGATGTCCGACGCGAGCCAGCTGCTCGAGCCCTTGATGCAGTCGGGCACCAGTTTCCTGGACCGATGGGCGGCAATGAACTACCTCACCGATCGACTCCCGGAGCGGCTCACCCTCGAGCAGACGCTCCTGAGGACTCTCGATTGTTCTCTCAGCCTCGAAGTCAGAAACCAGGTCTGGAACCAGGCCAATCGCGTGATGCGACTGCACGCGGAGCTGCAACAGTTGAGCGACGAGCCATTCCCTGCGACTGACGTTGCCCGGGCCACCCGGGTCTTCCTGGAAGCGCTCCGGCTGTGGTTCGCCGAGGTGGAGCTCGCCACTCACTCCCTCCGCTGGGAGGACCTGAGTACGTCGGCAAAGCGAGCCTTCGATCGGTTTGCCGCGGGAGCACGCGATCCCTGGCTTTTGCTCCAGAACAGACATTTTCTCCCACAGGAGAGTCACCCATGACCGCAACCCTTACGTCCTGGCGGCCCGCAGCCGCCGCGAAACAAACCCTGGGCGATCGTCTGGCTTCGAGACATGACCGCTGGATGGCCGATTGCGACGTTGCCCTCGGACCGGTCACCGATCGCGACGCCACCTTCCTCCAGCGGTGGGCCGCTATCCGCTACATCGGTGACACCTTTCCCGAGCGGTTTCAGCTGGAGCAGGATCTGGTGGAAGAGCTGCATCCCTTCATTGCGGCCGAGGTGCGGGAGCGGCTGAACATGCAGATGGACCGCCTGCTCCGACTCCAGCTGGAGCTCGAGGCACTCGGGCATCAGCGAGGAACTGCCCGGGAGATCGCCCGGGTCGCGCGCGAGATGGTGGATGCGCTACGGCTGTGGTACAGCGACATCGAGTTCGCCGTCGGCGGGTTGCTGCTGGAGGATATCGGCGCTCGCGCAGTCGAGCTGCTGGATCGGTGCACCAGCTGCGCCGGGATCGATGAGTTTCTCGTGGGATGAGGCGAGAAGAATCGTGCGGGGAACCATTGCTCCGCACTGGGATCCCGACTGCGATTGCCGGGCCTAGACGATGTTCGAAGGGAAGCTATCGAGCGACAGGAGGCTGCGACGGGGGAAGGGGAAGTTGTCAGAAAGGAGCTGCCCGATGAGGTATCGATCGGTACACCCCAATCGCGGTGAGCGCTGGCGCGTTCTTCCGGGGGACGACCTCATCGCCCGCCCCTCCGGAATACTCACCCATGCCGTGACCATCCGGCGTCCCCGCTCTGAGGTCTGGCCCTGGCTCGCTCAGATGGGCGGCGGGCGTGCCGGCTGGTACAGCTACGATCAGATCGATAACGACGGGCATCCCAGCGCAGAGCGTATCATCCCCGAGCTCCAGCGGATCGAAGTGGGCACGATCTATCCCGCGAAGCCCGGCGTCACCGAAGGCTTTGTATTGCTGGCCTTCGAACCGGAACGCTATCTCATTCTCGGCTGGCCATCCCCGGCGGGCCCACCGGTTGTGACCTGGGCCTTCGTTCTGGAGGAGCCCAAGCCTGGATGCACCCGGCTCATTGTACGGGTGCGCGCAGCGGGGGATTACACCCCCCCCTTCGGGTTGCCCCGCTGGACCGTGAAGACGCTGGTACCTCTGGGCCATGCACTGATGCAGCGGAAACAGCTGCTCGGCATCGCGCGGCGGGCTGAAGCCGCGTCTAGGGTGGGACCGGGTAATGCGGTGGCAACTGGACGGTTGTCTCCATCCCGTGCAGCACCGCCGCGCTGTGCATGATGACATGAGCTACGATGGCGGCCCGATCAGTCTTCACCATAAACCGTTCCTGCATGGAGGGACAATGAAACCAGCGCTCAAGCGTACCGGACAACTGCTGGGCGTCGGAGCCCTGGGAGGGATGGGTTACCTGGGTACGACCTGGGCTCGCTATGGGAACCCATCCCGCCGCGGGCCGAAGGATCCTCGACTCGATCAGTTCATGCCGGCTTACGAGGTTCGGGAGGTGCACCACACCAGGGTTGCGGCACCGGCGTCGGTTGTATTCACCGTGGCCCAAGAAGTGGACATGCAACAATCACCCCTGCTCAAGGCGATCTTCCTCGGCCGCGAGCTGCTGATGGGGGCTGCTCCGACTCCACGGGCACCACAGAGCATCCGGTCGGAGGTACTTGCCCTTGGATGGCGGGTGCTATTCGAGGAGCCCGGCCATCACCTCGTGATGGGAGCCGTTACTCAACCGTGGAAGGCCGACGTGAAATTCCACGGCATTCCACCGGCGGAGTTTGCCGCCTTTCGCGAGCCCGGGTATGCCAAGATCGCGTGGACCCTCGTCGCGGAGCCGCTGAGTCCCACTGCGTGTGTCTTTCGCACCGAGACCCGGGTCACCACGACCGATGCCGAGGCGCGCAAACGCTTCCGGCGGTACTGGTGTCTCGTTTCACCTGGCGTTCTACTGATCCGTCGCGAGATGCTGAGGCTGGTCCGTCGGCAAGCGGAACGCCGGGCGCGCAGTTACGGCGAAAGTGTTGAGCCGATCAACGGCCTGATCTCAGTCAACCGGGAGTAACTCTGCCGGCGGAATTCCTCGAGTACCTCGAGCACCTTGTCGGACGACTCACCTAAAGCGCCCAGGAGCACGCCGCCCAGCTGCAAGCTCCCCTCGACGATCTCCGGGACGACACTGGTCGCCCCGGCGAGAGTCAGCTTTTCACACTGACTCACGTCCCGGGCCCGGGCGAGAATCGGGAGGTCCGGCATCATGTTTCGCAGGACCTGCACCGTTCGGGTGGCGGCTGCGGGCTCATCCAGCGTGATCACCACCACCCGGGCGCGCTCAACTGCGGCGGCCTTCAGCACGTCAGCTCGGCTGGCATCTCCAAAGAAGACGGGAAGCCCCTGGCGTCTCGCCAGGATGACGTGTTCCGAGTCGAGATCCAGAGCGAGGTAGGGCGCGGATACCGATTCCAGCAGCAACCCCAGGGTCTGGCCGACCCGTCCGAACCCCGCGATCACAACATGATTCCGCAGGTGTGAGGTGCCTTCCGTTACCACGTCGTGCGGCCCGCTCGGCACAGTGTCGAGCAGCCGAGACAAGGCGCGGGCAACGCTGAGCAACAGGGGAGTCACCGCCATACTCAGCCCCGTGACCAACATCGCGACGTCGCTGACGGGTCTGGGCAGGACGCCGGCGTCTCGGGCAAGCAGAAACAGCACGAAGGCGAACTCTCCTCCCTGGGCCAGGGAGACGCCGAGCCTGACCGAGACCGACAGCGGAAGGCGAAACAGGCTCGCCAGACCCGCAAGAATGGCGGCCTTGGCGACAAGCAGACTTAGGAGCAGGGTGGCCAGCAGGAGCCAGCGATCCCGGAGCAACCCAAGGTCGAAACCCATGCCTACAGTCATGAAGAAGAGCGCGAGGAGCAGTCCGCGGAACGGCTGGATATCTCCCTCAACCTGAGGCCGGTACTCGGTCTCGGCGATCAGGAGGCCGGCCAGGAAGGCACCGAGCGCCATCGAGAGCCCCGCTCGCTCGGTCAGCCAGCCGACACCCAGGACAAGGAGCAGCACGACCCCGGTGAAAAGCTCGGGGGTGTTGCTCCGCGCCACCGCCCGCAGAGCCGGGCGGACCAGCAGTCGCCCCATAGCGAGGATGAGGATAATGGCCGCGGTTGCCTTCACGAGAGCCCCCGCGAGTGCCCGGAGAATCCCGGCATCGGAGGGTACGAGGAGCGGAACAAGGGCCAGCAGCGGCACAACCGCCAGATCCTGAAACAGGAGCACCGCCAACGCCACGCGGCCCTGAGTGCTGAGGATCTCCCGACGCTCGAGCAGGGTCTGGAGGGCGATCGCCGTGGAGCTGAGCGCCAAACCAGTACTCAGGATCAACGCAGCAGCCGGCTCCAGACCCAGCGCGATCAACCCAAGCCAGAACACTCCACTGGTCACGGCCATCTGCGCCGCGCCCAGTCCAAAGACAAATCGGCGCAGGGAGGCCAGCCGCTCGATCGAGAGCTCCAGGCCGACAGCAAACAACAGGAAGACCACCCCGAACTGCGCCAACACCGAGCTGGCATCGGCATTGTCCAGCAGCGCCAGTCCGGAGGGACCAATCAGCGCTCCAGCAACCAGATAGCCCAGCGCCGCGCTAGCCTGGAGCCGCCGGAAGACCGACACCACCGCGACCGCGACGAGAAGCATGATGAGGACGTCGTGCAGCGGGACTGCCTGGGTCACGGTTGCCTCGAGTCGAGGATCCATACTGCCTGGTTGAACTACGAGTTATGAACGACCGGCCCGATCATGCTTGTGCCACACCTACAATGGAAGCGAGCCTTCCAAGGGACAACGCTCATCTCGCCTTCAGGTTCTCTTCATCCCCGGTCCGCTACAGTATCAAGGGAAGGGGAGATTTCTGCCTGCACACCGCTCGAAGAAGGAGGACGCATGAGCTGGGCACATATTCATCTCGCGCTCAACCACGTTCCGGTGATTGGGCTTCCTATCGCTGTTGGTCTGCTGGCCTGGGCGATGATCCGCCGAAGCGCCGAGCTGACCCGCGCTTCGTTCGTCCTGCTGCTGGTGCTCGCGATCCTTACCCTGGTGGTTCAGCTTACCGGTGAGCCTGCGGAAGATCTGGTAGAGGGACTTCCCGGCGTACTCGACTCGATGGTGGAACGGCATGAAGAAGCGGCGCTCATCGGCACTATCGGGATGAGCGTCCTCGGTCTGCTCGCCCTGTTCGGCTGGTGGTGGTCTCGGGCAGAACGCAGGTTGGCGCGGTGGTATCCGGCAGCTATGCTGATCATAGGGGTGCTGGTAGCGGGTTATATGGGGTGGGTGGCCAATCTGGGCGGGCAGATTCGCCACTCGGAGATCCGCTCGGGCCAAGGCACCGCAGCCGGCGCAGAGGTCGGGCGTCTGCCCGGTCGGCAGCAGGCAGGCGAACGAGGCCAGGATAATGATTAGGGCGAAGGGGTTGGCCTTCAATACAGAGGATGGTTATGAACCGGAAAGTGATTGCGGTGTCACTGCTATCCCTGGTTCTGGGCACGGGGAGTCTTGCCGCCCAGCAGCCGCAGGGTCCAGCGCGAGACAGCGCCGCTCAGGCCGCAATGATGATGAACATGCAGCAACATATGCGGATGATGGACTCGGCCGACGCACGGCTGGACACGCTGGTGCGCCGCATGAACAGCGCCAGTGGGAACGCCAAGGTTTCGGCGATGGCTCAGGTGATCAATGAGCTGGTCGCTCAGCGACGCGCAATGCAGGCCCACATGCGCCAGATGATGCAGTCGCATGGTGACATGATGCATGGGCAGATGGGACCAAGAGCAAGAGCTGGCGGCGATACTTCAGGGCACGAGGAACACCATTGAGTGTCCAAAGGCCCAGCAATCTGTGATGTCGCCGTGTCGCCGAGGCGGTCAGCCTGCAGGCTCGCGGCTGGTTCCTGAGGACGCTGCTGCGCGCGCGAGAATCGCCGGACGGGTCGGGGCCGACGGGGTCACCCGGGGGAGTCTGACGGTAACCCCAAGGCCGCCGAGAGAGCTTCGTTCAGCTGCTACTGTGCCGCCATGCAAGGCTACAATCGAAGCCGTTGCTGTTAGTCCCAGCCCAGGACCTCCCTCCCGCGCCCTCGCCCGGTCGCTCCGGTAGAAGGGCTCGAACAGGTGAGGCAGCACGTCATCGGCCAGACCGGGCCCGTTGTCCTCGACCGTGATCACCGCTTCCCCATTCCTGACACCCACCGTGAACTCGATGCGAGAACCCTCGGGGGTGTAGCGTCGGGCATTGTCGAGCAGCTGCTGCAGAATCATCCGCATCAAGCGTGCATCGGCTCTGATGAGCACAGGATCCCGGGAGGTTACCAGGACGACCTGGTGTCTTCCACCGTCTTCGAGGGCTCCGGTAACCACGGTCCGAGCAAGCTGCCGGGCATCCATTTCTGTGACGTCGAGCTTGACCTCGCCCGCCTGCAGCCGGCCGAGGAGAACCAGTGCATCACAGATCAGGGTGAGGCGGTCGATTTCCTCCAGGGTGCTCGCCAGGATCCGGCGATAATCGTCGGGGCTCCGCTCTCCCCAGAGCGCAACCTCCACCCCGGCTCGCATGGCGGTGATCGGCGTCCGCAGGTCGTGCCCCAGGTCACGAATGATCCTTCGGTGCCACTGCGCAGCAGCCTCGAGTCGAGCCACCATTGCGTTGATGACCTCAGTGAGACCGTGGAATTCACTCACCTCGGCATGAGCAGTAATCCGGCCGCCGGCCACCTCACCGGTAATGGCACGGGCCTGAGCGGTAATCCGATGAACCGGCCGCACAGCAGAGGCCGCCAGCCAGCCGGCTCCTATCGCGGTAGCCAGCGAAACCAGCAGGACTGTCCCCACCATCCGCAGGAGTACGTGATTCAAGCTTCCCTCTATGGGGAACAGGGAGGCGCCGACCTGCACCACTCGGCCCGCCGCCCCGTCGATTCGGGGTGCTGGGAGGTAAATGGAACGCAATCCGTGGTCCTGCCATTGTTGAGTGACGAAAACCCGGCGCCCTCGGTGGGCCTGCTGCAAGGCCGCGACCTCGAGCGGCAGACTCTGTGCGAAGCTGATATTGCCGGTGAGGATTCGACCGGTCGAGTCACGGAGGGCCACGAAGCGGTTTATCTGCTGAATGAAACGACCCAGCTCGGTACGGCCATGGACTGCAAGACTGCCGTGCGCCACGAGATTATCGACCTGTAGCTGGGCCGAGCTCTCAAGCGATCGATCGAGCTGTTGAATCAGTGTGTCCCGGACACCGAGGTAGCCCCAGAGAGCCAAGCCCAGCAATCCGGCGAACATGGTCACGGAGAATCGAACCGCGAGCGTCCGCTGGAGACTGAATGACGTCGGGGAGCGGAACCTCACTCGACGGACGAGCCCGTCAGCCGATGGATGTGGTCAAGCAGATCGGCAAACCGAAACGGTTTTGTGAGGTAGGCGTTGGCCCCCGAGGTCAGGCAGAGCCGAATATCCTCCGGCGAGTCCCGGGCGGTCAGCATGAGCACCGGCACTGACCGTCCTTGAGCGCGTAAGGCCTGTACCACCTGAGGGCCGCTTCGCTTGGGCAGCATATAGTCGAGCAGGATCAGATCGTACTGCTCGTCGAGGGCCATGGCGATGGCCTGCTCGCCATCGTGCCCCCGTCCAACCTCGTAGTTCTCCTCCCGGAGCCCCTGTTCCAGAAATCCGCCAACCTTGGGATCATCTTCCACGACGAGAATCCGCATGCTGGCTACCCTCCCACCAATCAGACTACCGCCGGCTGAACAACGAGGGCCGTGACCATACCGAACATGCCGTGCTCCGACTCGGCATGCGGCAAGATGTGGCAATGAAATGCCCAGGTGCCGGGGTTGGTGGCCTTTACCAGCACATCCCACCGCTCTCCCGGCGCAATATTGAGCGTATCGCATTTCCACGGTGCCGGCTGATCCCATCCGTCCTTGGCGATAACCGTCATGTGCGTGCCGTGCAAATGCATCGGGTGGATCATCATGCCTTCGTTCATGAAACGAATGCGGACTGTCTGGCCCTGCTTGCACACGACAGGCTCTGTCGCAGGGAAGCCTTTCCCGTTCAGGGTAAAACCATGCGACCCGTCATTCAGAACCATTACATAGTCCACGTCCGCACGCTGAGAGGGCCGGCGTTGCCGGGGCTCGACGATGAACGCGCCGAGGAGACCCATTCCCACTTGGAACGCCGCATTATGATGTGAGTGGTACATGTGAGATCCGGCGTTGGGTACCGTGAACTCGTAGGTATAGCTCTCACCGGGCTTCACCGGTGGTTGAGTGATGAAGGGAACTCCGTCCTGGTCGTTGGGCAGCTCGAGACCGTGGAAGTGAATGACGGTCGATTCCGGAAGCTTGTTCGTGAGCTTTATCCGCACCCGGTCACCTTCTCGGACCCGAATCTGCGGGCCAGGAACCTGGCCATTGTAGGCCCATGCCTTGACCTTCCTCCCGGGCTCCACCTCCCACTGGATCTCCTCTGCAGTGATATCGTAGACCTTGACGCCCTTTTCAATTCTGGGCTCGAATGGCTGGTTGCCCTTGCCCTCGGTCTTCGCCGGGAACGCTTTGACTCCCTTTTCGTGCATGGCATCCATGGTGTCCGCTCTCTGGCGCGCTGAGGGCGGAGCCGGGGCAGCAGGCGCAGTGGCAGCCTGGGGTGGGGCAGCCTTGGATTCACCGCAGGCTCCGATCACGGAAAGCGCACTCGGCAGCGCAATTGCGGCTGCGGTTCCCTTCCGGAGAAAATCGCGTCGAGAGCTCGCCTGGTCCTGCCGAACGTCGAATGTCATGGTCTCATCCAGGGTAAGTGATTAGCGCTGCTGGGCGAGAGTCTAGTGCGGAGATCATGAAGCTTGGCTGGAGCTATCGTGAAGAGGCCTTCAGGATTCGGAGAAGTCGGGGTGGCGGGCCTTCAGCGGGACAGGCGGAACGGGGGATAGCGGTCGGTTGTAAGCAGAAAGGCGTATGCGGCCACCCGGAGCCACCACCGGAACACCCCTACCACAAAATTGAATAGTGCTGGCGGATAGCGACCGGTCAGCAGAATAGCGAACCACGCGACGATGACGCAGAACAGCGCGCCGATGGCCAGGAATGCCAGCACGAAGTAGTGGGGAATGGCCAAAAACCACTTCACCGGTGGAAGCCAGCGATTCAACCCAGCGGCGTCGGGATAAGCAATGGCGACATAGACATCTTGTTCCTCATCGGTGGAAGGATACTTGTCGGTCAGCAGGGCCAAGTAGGACGCAACCCGGGTGCTGAAGCGGGTCAGCTCGAGATTCCAGTCGAACCACCAACGCGGGTACTTTCGCCGAAAGCTCAGCATCAAAACTGTGGGCAACCAGACGATTCCACCTGCCGCCAGCGAGAGATCTTTCGCACCAGCGTGCGCCGCAGGCCCGGATAGGAGGCCGAGGATGATGGCAATGGGGATGGCCAACAATGGGCGAAGGAAGGTTGTCATCCAGTCCAGCTCGTGGTCGGGATACTCGACCTCGAGCACGGCTGGAAACTCCGCAGGACTGGTTTCGCTCATCGAGGTTCTCCCGGCGTCGCCGTCGATGGCCCCCTCCGAAATGTCGGGTTGATCATCCCCCAGATCTGGCCCTTAGTGGCGGGCCGTGTGCCTGAGGCCCCGACCCCGAATCCCTGAACGACGGGCCTTAGCCCGACGCGCCCTGACCGGCTGCCGCGGTGGGGGGGCCATCACCATGGTTGCGGTGAAGATCTCGGTCGGTTTCCCGAGATTGTAGAAACCGTCAAAGAACCGGTCGTACGCTTCGTCCACGCTGAGCCGCTGCCCGGTAATCCCGTCGATGACTCTCATGATCCCTCCCTGAAGCGAGTTGAGGAGTCAAGCACAAGATGGTCAGCGAACCATGAAGCGGAGATGAAATTGAGCCGAATTTTGCTCAGTACGCGGGGATGAGAAGATCTTCACCAGTCCTTCAGCTCTCACTCAGCGTTACGGTGGCAGATTGTCCTATGCGGACGAGGTCTGCAAGCGGTCATCCGAGACGTTGAAGGAGGCTGAGCTCATGCTGAGAGTCTTGATTGCCTACGGGACATCAGAGGGACAGACGGGCAGGATCGCGGAGTGCCTGGCTAACGTGATCCGGAGCCATGGGCACGAGGCGTTCCCGGTGAACGTCGAGCGGGCAAGCGCCCCGCCGCCGGACGGTTATGAGGCGGTGATCGTGGGCGGCTCCATTCACATGGGCAGACACGAGAGAAGCGTGGTGCATTATGTCCGGCGGAACCGTGGGGCACTCGAGAGTCTCCCCTCGGCTTTTTTCTCGGTCAGTCTCGCTGCCCACGACAACAGCGATGAAGGACACAAGGAAGTTGAAGGCTACATCGAAAAGTTCATGCAGCAGACCGGCTGGCGCCCCCTCATGGTCGGTGTTTTCGCCGGCGCTCTCCTGTACACGCACTATGGCTTCTTCAAGCGTTGGATCATGAGGAAGATCGCCCGTGACAAGGGCAGTCCGGATACGGACCCGTCGCGGGACTACGTCTACACCGACTGGGACGGCGTTAAGCGCTTCGCCGAAGAATTCCTGGAAACCCTCGTTCCTGAGGGCGCGGTCAGCGCCGGGAGTGGGCGATGACCACCCTCAAGATGGTACCGGTCGCGATAGCCTCGGATGCAAGACCGGTCATCCAGACCGCCTATGGAACCGTCCGCGGCAGCGTTACCGAGGGCGTAAGCAGGTTCATGGGAATCCCCTTTGCGGCCCCGCCATTCGGCGCCAATCGACTTCGACCGCCCCAGCCGGTCCAGAGCTGGAACGGCATTCGGGACGCGCTCACCGCCGGGCCGATGCCACCCCAGCTGCCGTATCCTCCGCCCTGGGACGTGCTCATTCCCGAGCGTGCCACCGTGGGCGAAGACTGCCTGAACCTCAACATCTGGACTCCCGAGCGGGGATCGGCCGGGCTTCCGGTGATGGTATGGATTCCCGGCGGCATGTTCGAGGCGGGATCGGGCGCGACCTATGACGGCAGCCGCTTCGCCCGGGACGGCATCGTCTGTGTGACTATCAATTACCGCGTCGGCGCCGAGGGCTTCCTCTACCTCCCCGACGGAGACGCCAACCTCGGTCTGCTGGATCAGGTCGCAGCGCTGGAATGGGTGCGGGACAACATCGCGTCGTTCGGCGGCGATCCCGGGAACGTGACGGTGTTCGGCCAGTCGGCCGGCGGGATGAGCGTCGGCACTCTGCTCTCGATGCCGCGCGCCGACGGATTGTTTCGGCGCGCCATGGTACAGAGCGGAGGAGCCCATCAGGCGATGCCGGCGCAGGACGCGCTGAAGGTGGCCGCCCGACTCGCCGAGAGACTCGGCCTCGAGCCGACCAGGGAGGCGATCGCGACGGTCCCGATTGATCGGCTCCTGCGGGCTCAGGGGGAGCTGAAGGCCGACCTCGTCGCTCATCCCGATCCCGAGCGCTGGGGCATGGACGTGGTGCTCGATGTGTTGCCCTGGCAGCCGGTGATCGACGGTAACGTGGTGCCCGAGCGGCCCATCGATCGGATTGTTGCCGGAGCCGGTTCGAACATCGATCTCATGGCCGGCTCCACTACCGAGGAGTGGAACTTCTTTCTGGTGCCCTCCGGCGCGATCGATCAGATCCCGCTGGAGGCCGTGACCGGCGTGCTCGCGGCCTATGGCTTGCCGGTGGACGCGGCGATGGCCGCCTACAGCGCAGCTCATCCAGGTGCCAGCGCGGGCGACTTGCTGGCCGCGATACAGAGCGATCGTCTGTTCCGCATCCCAGCGCTTCGGCTGGCCGAGGCACACGTGGGAGGCAGCTCGGCGACCTATGCGTACGAGTTCGCCTGGCGCTCACCGAGTTTTGGGGGCCGGCTCGGCGCGTGTCATGGCGCGGACGTGGCCTTCGTCTTCGACCAGCTCGGCCAGCAGGCCGAATCGCTAGCAGGGCCCAAGCCTCCGCAGCAACTAGCCGACACGATGCACGCCGCCTGGATCGGGTTCGCCCGGAACGGAAATCCCGGTTGGCCGAGGTACGACCTCACCCGACGCGCCACGATGCGCTTCGATGTGAGCTCGAAAGTGGTGGACGACTCTCAGGCGAGCGAACGGCTGTTGTGGCAAGGCGTACGATAGTCGGGAGGGATATACGATGCTCAAGAAATCTCTGTTGGTGTGCGGTGTGCTGTCATCCCTGCTGTATGTGGGGATCGACACACTCGCAGCCCTGCGCTACGGGGAGTACCACAGCTATCTCTCGCAGGCCATCAGTGAGCTAGGGGCGGTCGGCGCCCCCACGAAGGAGCTAGTGGACCCGCTATTTACCACTTACAGCGTCTTGTTGCTGGCCTTTGCCGTGGGAGTTTGGATTTCGGCTGGACCGAGACGCTCCTTGCGGGTGATCGCGGGCCTGCTGCTCGGCATCGTCGTGGTTGGTCTGGTAACACCTCCGATGTACCTGCGCGGCACGGGAGTGATCTCGGGTGACCTTCCCCACATCGTGCTGACTGGCGTGATAGTGCTTTTCATTCTGTCGGCCGTGGGCGTGGGAGCTGCTCTCTACGGAAGAAGTTGGCGGGTCTATTCCTGGGGGACGATTCTGACGCTCCTCGTGTCCGGCGCCTTCACGGGGGTCGAGGCCAGCCGGCTGGCGGCGGGACAGCCTACGCCAATGCTCGGGATCGCAGAGCGAATCAACATCGGGGCCTACTTGCTATGGGTGCTGCTGCTGGCCGTCAGCCTCTTACGGGAGAAGGCGCCGCCGAAGACAGATAAAATGGTCGATGCTGAGATGCGGCCGGCGGCCTGATGAGTCACGTTTAGCTCTCGCGGGATGCACGGTGGATTTTTTCACAGTGGGGCCGTGCGGCTTGCTCGGAGGGCGTTGAGAATCACCGCAACATCGATCGCCTCCTGCAGCAGCGCTCCCACGATGGGGGGGATGTACCCGAGGCTCGCCACCACCATTGCCACGCTGCTCAGACCCAACCCGGTCCATATACTCTGGCGAGCCAGCCGGAGGGTGCGGCGGCTAATGAGGATGGCTTCCGCTACCTGGCTGGGGTCATCGGCCAGAATCACCGCATCCGCGGCCTCAGCGCTAATGCCTCCCCCGCCGGCGGCGAGGGCAATACCTACCGTCGCGGTGCTCAGGGCGGGCGCGTCGTTGGTGCCGTCACCCACCATCACGACCCGCGCCCCTTCCTTCATGATCTGTTGTACGTGGGCCACCTTCTCTTCCGGCAGCAGATCACCCCGGGCCTCTTCGATTCCCACCGCACGCGCCACGGCGGTCGCGTTGGCCTGATCATCCCCGGACAGCAGAACGATGCGGGAGAGACCCAGCCGGCGCAGCCGTGAGATGAAACCCGCGAGCTCGGGACGCAGGCGGTCGGCATATTCCACGAAACCGACTCCCCGACCATCGACGGCGACATACGCGCGCAGACCTGCCTCTGGCTCTCGACTCAGCAGATCGCGCAGCGCCGGCTCGGCTGAGGGATGACGGCTCACCACGAATGACCAGCCGCCCACGGTGACCGAGCGGCCCTCGACCTCCCCGCTCACTCCCTGGCCGGGTGCTTCAACGATGTGCTTCCCCTCAGGGAGAAAGACTCCCCGGTCGTTCGCTTCCT
>DASUVR010000010.1:0-10421 GCA_036378855.1 Gemmatimonadales bacterium
TGAGGAGTGACTACCACTGGGACCTTTCGCTACCGATCTGGTCCTGTCACTCCCCACAGTCGAATGTCAGCGAGCCTTCCGTGATACCCAAAATGCCCGTACGTTCTGGGCAGAGAGAGTTCCCCGCGGTGACCTCCACCGCCCTTCCATTGGCTGGACACAGTTCCGGAAAGCTGCAGAAGAACCCTAGAACGGGCGCGATCAGCGCCCAATCTCCAGTGACGATTCACGAGCTGCTGGAAATGCAGGCGGAGCGGTCGCCCGACGCCATCGCGGTAACGGCGCCCGGCCGCACCGGCCTGACATACGCTCGGCTCCGCACCGAGATAGAAATCGCCGGCGGTGAGCTCAATCGGCTCGGGCTAGGGCGCGGAGACCGCGTCGCCATCGTGCTGCCCAATGGGCCCGAGATGGCCGTGATGTTTCTGGCGGTCGCGTCAGTGGCTACGGCCGCCCCGCTCAATCCCAGCTACCGTGCCGAGGAATTCGGGTTCTACCTGTCCGACCTTGGTGCCAAGATGCTGATCGTCGCCCAGGGGAGCGATGTTCCCGCGGTCGCTGTCGCCCACACCCTGGGTATTCCCGTCCTCCAGCTGTCGCCATCGACCGAGGCTGAGGCGGGGGTGTTCACCCTTGAGGCCGAGCGAGAGCCGGCCGCACCCCGGCCCCGCGGCTTGAGCGACGCCGATGACATCGCGTTGGTTCTGCATACCTCCGGCACCACCTCGCGGCCCAAGCTCGTGCCGCTCACCCAGAACAATCTCTGTCGGTCGGCCGAGCATATTCGAGCGGCGCTCGACCTCACCACCCGCGATCGCTGCCTGAACGTGATGCCCTTGTTTCACATCCACGGCCTGGTTGCGGCCGTGCTCGCCTCGCTCGCGGCCGGCGGCACCGTCATCTGCACTCCGGGGTTCTACGCCTCGCAATTCTTCGACTGGATGGAGGAGTGCCGGCCCACCTGGTATACCGGTGTGCCCACCATGCACCAGTCCATCCTGGCCCAGGCACCGGCACGCCGGGAAGTCATCCAACGGAATCCGCTGCGCTTCATCCGCTCGTCCTCCTCCGCGCTCCCGCCCCGGGTCATGACTCAGTTGGAAGAGACATTCAGCGCGCCCGTGATCGAAGCGTATGGGATGACGGAGGCCGCCCACCAGGTGGCCAGCAACCCGCTCCCGCCGCGACCTCGTAAGCCCGGTTCGGTGGGAATCGCCGCCGGACCTGAGGTCGCGGTGATGGATGCTGCCGGCACCTTGTCACCCCCGGGTGTTCCGGGCGAGGTAGTGATCCGCGGACCCAACGTGACGGCCGGGTATGACCACAACCCCGAAGCCAATCGGGCCGCGTTCACCGATGGTTGGTTCAGGACCGGCGACCAGGGGAGCCTGGACGGAGACGGCTACCTCCGGCTCACCGGTCGGATCAAGGAAGTGATCAACCGCGGCGGCGAAAAGATCTCTCCCCGGGAGATCGACGAGATACTGATGGATCACCCCGCGGTGGCCCAGGTTGTCACCTTCGCGATTCCCGATGGCAGGCTCGGGGAGGAAATCGGCGCGGCCGTCGTTCTGCAGCCGGGCGCAGCGGCAACCGAGCGGGAGCTCCGGGACTTCGCCGCGGGGAGACTGGCCGACTTCAAGGTGCCGCGGACCGTAGTCTTTCTCGCCGAGATTCCCAAAGGCGCGACTGGTAAGCTGCAGCGCATCGGGCTGGCCCAGCGGCTGGGTCTCGTCCCCGAGCCCTGCGTAGAAGCGGGCCCGGCTGCACGGCCGTATACCGCCCCACGGACCCCGGTCGAGCGCCTGGTGGCACAGCTCTGGGGTGATGTCCTCAAGGTCGAGCGCGTGGGGATTGACCACCCCTTCCTCGAGCTCGGAGGCGACTCGATGCTGGCCACCCTCCTGGTATCGCGCATCCGCCAGGAGGTAGCAGTCGAGGTGTCGGTCCGGTCGCTACTGGATGCTCCGACGGTAGCGGAGCAGGCTCGTGTCGTAGTCGATCTGCTTCTCCAGGCGAGTTCCTTGAGCTCCGCTCGGCAGACCGGAGCGCACCCGTGACCGACGTCCGCCGAGCGCTCGACGAGCTCTCGATCCTGGAGCGCGCCCGCTTGGAAGAGCGCTTGCTCCAGCGGCACGCCCTGCTTGCCGTGGCGGCCATACCCCGGCGGCCTGGCTCCGATCCGACACCACTGTCGTTCGCCCAGCAGCGCCTCTGGTTTCTGGAGCAGCTGCAGCCCGGAACGCCGCTGCACAACATGTCTCGGGTGATCCGGCTCGAGGGGATGCTCGATCGAGCCGTGCTGCAGCGGAGCCTCGACGCGATCGTCGCCCGTCACGAAGTCTTGCGGACCCGGATCGTCGCCACCCATGGCATCCCCGAGCAGATCGTGTCGCCCCCGGCACCCGTCATGGTCGCCGTCAGGGATCTCCGCGGATTTGCTCCGGGCGCGCGGGAGCCCGAGGCACAGCGGTTGGTGGCCGACGAGGCCCGGAAGCCGTTCGACCTCGTTCAGGGGCCCCTCTTCCGCACGCTGTTGCTTCTTCTCTCTGCCGATGAGCACCTGCTGGTGCTCAGCATGCATCACATCATCAGTGATGGTTGGTCTCGCGAGCTCCTGTCCGGCGAGCTCACCGCGTTCTTCAGCGCCTTTTGCAGTGGCCAGCCTGCTTCATCAGTGCCTGAGCTGCCCATCCAGTACGGTGATTACGCCGTGTGGCAGCGAGACTGGCTCCGGGGCGAACGGCTGGAGCGAGAACTGGCCTATTGGCGCAATCAGCTCCGCGGTTGTCCCACTCTGCTCGACTTGCCCACCGATTACTCACGACCATCAGTCCGGACCGGGCGGGGGGCACGGGAACACATCGTGCTGCCTCAGGCCCTCTGCCAGCGGTTACGACTGCTGAGCCAACGCGAGAACGTGACGTTGTTCGCCCTCGTGCTCGCTGCCTGCCAAACGCTTCTGGCCCGCTACACCGGGCAGGAAGACATCGTAGTGGGCTCTCCGATCGCGGGCCGCATCCGGTCGGAGACCGAGTCGTTGATCGGGCTGTTTGCCAACACCCTGGTTCTCCGCACCGACCTTTCCGGTAACCCGACGTTTCGGGAGCTGCTCCTTCGGGTGCGCGAGGTAACCCTGGGCGCCTACGACCATCCCGACGTGCCGTTCGAGCAGCTGGTCGACGAGCTCCAGCCGGAGCGCGACCTGAGCCGGTCACCGATCTTTCAGGTGCTCCTCGCTTGGCAGAACGTCCCGCGGCACCCACTCCAAATGCCGGGGATGACCCTGCAGATGGATACGCCCGAGAGCGGGACCGCAAAGTTCGACCTCTCGTTTATCGTGTCCGACACTGCTGGCGAGCTCCGCGTGGAGGCGGAGTACAGCACCGACCTCTTCGAGGCCGCGACCATCGTCCGCATGCTGGGCCACCTTCGGACCTTGCTCGACGGTATTGTCGCCGACCCGGATTGCCCCATCTCGGCCCTGCCGCTGCTCACCGAGCCCGAGCGCCGCCTGCTCCTGATGGAGTGGAATGCACCAGTGACGAAGAATCCGGAGGCGGCCACCCTCGGAACTCTATTCGACCTGCAGGTTGCGCTCCGCCCTGAGGCGACTGCGCTGGTTTTCCAGGACGAGCGGCTTACCTACCGCGAGCTGCAGGCGAGGGCCAACCAATTAGCGCGATATCTTCGCGCTCGCGGGGTCGGTCGGGCGCAGCTGGTGGGGGTCTGCCTCGAGCGCTCCGCCGATCTGATCGTCGCCTTGCTCGCGATCATCAAGGCCGGCGCGGCGTATGTGCCGCTGGACCCAGGCTATCCACCGGACCGGCTGCGATTCATGGTGGAAGACGCTGAGGCCGGTCTCGTGCTCACCAATCGTCACCAGACCGAACAGCTGTCACGCTGCCTGACTCCGATGATCGTGTGTCTGGATCTCGAGCGCGGGGCGATCGAGCGCGAGTCCAGCGACCCGCTGGCGGGGGATGCGCAGGCCGAGGATCTGGCCTACGTGATGTACACCTCGGGCTCCACCGGGCGCCCCAAAGGGGTGGCGATCCCTCACCGGGGCATCGTGCGGCTGGTCCGCGACACCGATTTCGTCCAGCTGACGCCGGCTGACCGCGTGGCCCAGGTCTGCAATCTCACGTTCGACGTGTCCACCTGGGAGATCTGGGGCGCGCTCCTGAACGGCGCAGCGCTGGTGGTGATTCCCCGAGAGCTGGTGCTGTCGCCCCGGGCGCTCGCGGCCGAGCTGCGCCAACGGGGCATCACGAGTATCGACGTTACCACTGCGCTGTTCAATCAGGTGGCGCGGGACCTGCCTGATGCGTTCCGGACCGTACGAGACGTACAGATCGGGGGCGAGAAAGTGGATCCTGCCCGGTTGCGGGAGGTGCTGGCGGCGGGGCCTCCCCGGCGGCTGATCAACAGCTATGGACCTGCGGAGTGCACCACAACCGCGACCTGGCACCACGTGCGCGAGCTCGACGACGATACCCTTGCGGTGCCCATTGGTCGACCCATCGCGAACACGCCCGCGTACGTGCTCGACCGTCACCTCGAGCTGGTGCCGATCGGCGTTCCCGGCGAGCTCTACCTTGGCGGGCCCGGCCTGGCACGGGGCTACTTCGGCCGGCCCGGCCTCACTGCGGAGCGGTTCATTCCCGATCCGATCACGCCGGTGTCGGAGGGCGGCACCGGCGGGCGGTTGTACCGCACCGGAGACCGGGTTCGCTGGCGAGCCGAGGGCGTACTCGAGTTCCTCGGCCGGTACGACGACCAGATAAAGCTGCGGGGACAGCGAATAGAGCCGGGCGAGATCGAATGCGTGCTCCGCCAGCATCCCGGAGTCCGCGCCTGTATAGTCATCGCCCGGGAAAATGTATACCGCGGCCGGGAGCTGGTGGGCTACGTGGTGCCGGAAGGCGACCGGCCGGCCAGCGAGGAATGGCGAAGCTTCCTGCAACAGCGCCTGCCCGATTTCATGGTCCCATCGAGATTCGTGGCCCTCGATGCCCTGCCGCTCGCTCCTGGCGGCAAGGTAGACCGCCGGGCGTTGCCGGCCCCGAAGGATGAGCGGCCGAGACTGGGGCAAGCCTTCGTGCCTCCCCGGGACCGGACGGAGGAGGCGGTGGCCCGCATATGGGCCGCTGTTCTGCGCCTGGATGGCGTTGGCATCCACGATGACTTCTTTGCCCTGGGCGGACATTCCCTGCTCGCCACCCAGGTCATCGCCCGGATTCGCTCCACCTTCGACGTGGAGGTGCCGCTGGTTGCGATCTTCGAGGAGCCCACCGTCGCGGCTCTGGCGGCCCGCGTGGCATCGGCTAAAGCCACCGGTATCACGGTCCAGCCTCCGCTCGTGCCGGTGGCGCGCGAGGCGTACCGGTACCCATGAGGACTTCTCGGATATCCCGAGCATATCCGGACCCCTGATCGCATCGGCGATCTGTGCCGCCAGGAGCGCCGCAGCTGCTGCGCGCTCCGTCATACCAGCCTGTACGTCTCAGCACCCACATCACTATCTGCCTCTGCCTACAACTCGGGACTGCAGCTTCAGGCGCCCATCAGGCGGAGCGCATGGCTTGCCGACGATTGAGCCAGTAGTAGAGCGGAAGACTGAACCCGAGCCCTCCCAACAGTGACAATACAATGAACCAGTACCACTTCACCGGGCCGATCGGGCGACGCGCGAAATAGACGCCGAGAATGACGAGCACCAAAAGGACGTCGAGCATGAAACCCAATGCCAGCTTGTCCTGGAGCACTCCCGCCATTCCATCAAACTCGAAGAAGAGCCAATAGAGAAAGAAGCCATTGGGCACAACAACCCCGAGAAGAGCCACGAAAAGAAGCGACATGGGTGAGTGCCTCGAGAGAGGTCACCTGCGCCTGGTACCCGCGGGCGGCCGGTAGACCATAGTCGGACACGGGGCTGTCCGGACCACCTTATCAGCCACGCTGCCGAGCGCGAGCCGCTTCACCCCACCCCGCCCGCGAGTGGCCAGGGCGATCATTCCGACCGTGGAAGATTCGGACAGCCGGAGAATCGTATCGGCCACGTTGGGCCCGAGCGGTGCCGCATACGTGGCCTTTACCCCGGCCTTGAGACACTCCTCTGCCATGCCGCTCAGGTAGTTGGCCGCTTCTTCCCGTCTCACTTTGGTCAGCTCCGCGTCGAATCGCGAAGGTGCCGAGGGGCCTTCGAGCGGAGAAGCGAGCGGTTGAATCACCTCGACCAGCATGATCTCGGCCCCGGCAAGGGAAGCCAGCTCCGTGACCGGCCCAAGAATGGTCTCCGCCACCGCCGACCGGTCCAGAGGAACCAGGATCTGACTCAGGTTCTCCAGCACCGGCCGGGGACTGGGGTTTTCCTCCGGTCGCACCAGAAGGACCGGCACCGTGCTGGTCCGGATCATGGCATCGGCGACGCTGCCCAGCCAGAGCCGCTGCAACCCGCCTCGACCGCGGCTGGTCATGACCACGAGGTCGACCAGGTTCTCCTGGACGTACTGACGCAGGACGGGTGCAACCGGTCCCGACGGCATCGTGGCGGTGATCGCCAGAGAGGGGAACCGCTTCTTGAGCTGATCGGTGAATGCCCCGAGATATTCCTTCTCGGACTTGCGGGCGGCAAGATCGAGGGAGAGGTACAGCTGACGGCCCTCGGCGCTCAGCGGTATCGCGGGAAGCTGGTGCACCAGGACCAGGCGCAGCCTGGCTTTTGCCCGGACCGCGATGGCCGTCGCGAGTGGAAGCGCCTGTTCGCTGAGAGGCGAGCCATCCAGCGGCACTAAAATCGAACGGTACCTTCCACCCGATCCGGGCCGGACTGATTTCCTTGCCATGTGAGCCACTCCCCGCTGTTCTCGAGCCTGTGCCATTCAACCTTCGGTTAAACCGGTAGTCCGGGAGATGCACCGCTCCTCAGGGCATACCGCGCCATCGTATTCGCCAGCTCGCGCTCCCCCATCACCGCCATCCCGACCCGAAGCCGTTCGAGATAGGTCCGCTCATCGTCCGTGTGGGTTCGTACCACGGTATCGATGGTGGGGTTGGCTCGTCGCGCCGCGAGGATGATCGCGCGTGCCTTGAATGGGTCGGGTGCGGTAACCGCCAGAAGCCGGGCCTGCCCCACCATCGCCTGATCGAGCACCCCTGGACGGCTGGCATCGCCGGAGAATGCTGCAATCCCCCGGCCTCGCAAGGCGTCTACCGTCTCCCGATCCTGCTCGACCACCACATAGGGCACCTCATGCTGCATCAGGGTCTCACCGATGGCACTCCCGACCCGGCCATAGCCTACGATGATCACGTGGTCGCGCCATTGCTGCGGATCCATCGTGGGTGGCTGGTCGGCGGTGGTGCCGGCGGGCCGCTCCAGCAATGCCACCAGTCGGGGACGGGCAGCGATCCAGCGCTCCACCCGGTCCGCTACCCCGAAGGCAAGTGGATTGAGGCTGATGCTAAGCAGGGCCCCGGCCACGATCAGACTTTGACCTTCCCGCGGGAGCAAGCCGAGCGACACACCGAGTGCAGCGAGGATGAAGGAGAATTCGCCGATCTGCGCCAGACTGGCGGAGATGGTCAACGCGGTATGAGTCGAGTATCGAAACAGCAGAACGATCGCAAAAGCCGCGATCGACTTGCCGATCATGACGATCAGGACCACGGAGAGAACCTGGAGCGGCTGCCGGATCAGGATCATGGGATCGAACAGCATACCGACGGCGACGAAGAAGAGCACCGAGAAGGCATCCTGCAGCGGGAGCGCATCGGCTGCGGCCTGGTGGCTCAGCTCGGATCCGTTCACCACCATTCCGGCGAAGAAGGCGCCCAGGGCAAAGGAGACGCCGAAGACCGCGGAGGCGCCGACGGCAATCACCAGCGCCACGGCCAGCACTGCAAGGGTGAAGAGCTCTCGCGACCCCATGGCCGCCACTCGCTTCAACAGCCAGGGCACGGCGCGCCGCCCGACGATGAACATGATCGCGATGAACCCGCCGACCTTGGCCAGGGTACCGCCGAGCGCGAGCGCGAGGGCCCCGGCCGAGCCGTTCGACGCGACGCTCACCGATCCTGCCGCAGGCTCTGCCCCCAGAGTCGGCGCGAGCGCCGGGAGGAGCACCAGAACCAGCACGGTGGCGAGGTCTTCGACGATGAGCCAGCCCACCGCGATCCGCCCGTCGACCGAATCGATCATCCCCCGGTCTTCCAGAGCGCGAAGGAGCACCACCGTGCTCGCTACCGAGAGGCAGAGCCCGAATACGATACCCGATCCCCAGGGCCAGCCCCAGAAATACGAGATCACCGCACCCAGGGACGTGGCCACGGTGATCTGAGCGACTGCACCAGGAAGGGCGATGTGCCGTACGGCGAGCAGGTCGCTTACCGAGAAGTGAATCCCCACCCCGAACATCAGCAGTATCACCCCGATCTCGGCGAGCTGCTGGGCCAGGCCGGTATCCGCCACCAGTCCGGGGGTGAAGGGCCCCACCATGATGCCCGCCAGGAGGTAGCCGACCAGCGGAGGCAGGTGCAGGCGAGTTACCGCGAGCCCGAGCACGAATGCCAGGCCGATTCCGGCAGCGATGGTGGTGATCAGGGCAGTATTGTGGGGCACGATTCGTCCGAAGCAGTGAGCTACTGTTTAACGGCCCTTGTCGGGCCTGACCACCAGCATCGAGCACGGCATCCGGCTCAGGAGGATTTCCGCAGTATTGCGGTCTTTGAGCCCGAAGGAGCTTGGGGACATTCGTCGGCCAACGTTATGGTGGTATGATGGGCGATGGCAGAGCAAAGACAAGGGCATTGGTGAAGTGCCGTCCTCTTCAACTCTGGTCCGAACTAAACCAGGAGGCCCCTGTGACTGAATCCCGATTCGACGATTCCACGAAGACCGGCGGTCAGGACGACCTCGAACCGGTACAGTACCCCACCAATCACGTCGTCGGTGTTCTGGATGGGTCGAGCCAGACCGACTGTGCGCTGGACGCCCTGGTCAACGGTGGGTTCTTGGAATCCGAAGTCGAGCTGATCAAACCGGAAGAAATCGGCCGCATGACTGGCGGCACTGGCCGCCGCGGGATCAGTGACTGGTTCATCCGGGTGACTGGAAGCCTGGGTCTGAAGAATGCCGAAACGGAGCTGAAGGAGCGCTACGAGCAGGAGCTGCGGAATGGGGGGACGCTGATTGCCGTGCTCGCGCCCACGGAAGATCGCAAGGACCTGGCGGCGCAACTCCTGCGGCAATGTGGCGGTCACTTCCTCAACTTTTTCGGCCGGCTCAACGTGGAGCGAATTGCCGGATGAGCCAGGTCCGGGTTGCCAGCGGCGCTACGATTTCAAACTTGACTGATCCAGAACAGCTTGCCGCAATAATCAGCTAACACAGACGGCACACCCGGGCCGCATCTTCCCGCCTCTGTCGCGATTGGCGGCGCCTCTCCTGCGACCCACGCACCAGCGGGACCAGTGTCAGCACCAGCTCGTGGGGGGAGAACGGCTTGTAGAACAGGGGCACGGCTGCGGGGAAGGTTGCCGGAGGGTTGTACGCGGTCATCGCCACGATCGGCAGGCCAGGTCGACGTTCCTGGAGTGCCGCAATCAGCTCCTGGCCGGAGACCACGGGCATCTCGAGGTCGGTCACCACCACGTCCAGGAGCTCCGCCTTGTCGCGCTCGAGGATGTCAATGGCGTCTTCACCATTTTCCGCTACCACCACCACAGCGCCCTCGAGGTTCAGCATCCGCGCCAGCGCCAGTCCAACCCCACCGTCGTCGTCAACTACCAGAAGGTTCGCGCCCTCCAACATGCGGCGACCCGTAGGTGGGAGCTCCGAATCGTTCATCAGCAGTGATCCCGCCTTCCAGCATACGTAGAGAATAGGCAGCGCCGGGAAATTTCTGTGCTGCAACAATTTACGTACCTGTCAAGGCTCGCAGCTTACTGCGATCCTGAATGAAATCACCGCATTTTGCGAGCGGGCAGTGACTGCGATGACGCCTCAGAAAAGTTCCTCGGCCAGCGCGACGATGATGCCGGCAGGGCCTCGCATGTAGCAGAGTTTGTACTTGTCCTCGTACTGGGCCACTTCGCCGATGAGTTCGGCGCCGTGCGCGCGCATGCGAGCGACAGTGTCGTCAACGCTTTCGACTGTAAACATGACGCTCCGCAGACCCAGCGTGTTCGGTGGCGGGATCGCCGGGTCAATCTCGACCAGTTTTGGATTGCGAAACTTTGTCAGCTCAAGCCGCCCCTGCCCATCTGGGGTCCGCATCATCACGATGTCGGCTTGGACGCCTTTGAGCGCGTTGACGCGGTCCACCCAAGAGCCTTCGACCGACGCCTCGCCTTCACGTGCCATGCCGAGCGTGCTGAAGAAGGCAATGGCGGCTGGGAGGTCTTCGACGACGATACTA
>DASUVR010000011.1:0-13426 GCA_036378855.1 Gemmatimonadales bacterium
ACCTGGTCGCACAACCCCTCGCATCGAGGCGGAGCCCCCTACGCCGACCAGCGGACCGCCAACAAGTTCGGTGGTCAAACCCGGGGTCAACAGGGGCAGAGAGGTGCCGGGGCCAGCGACCGTGCTGCCGGTAACCGTCAGGGGGCAGGTGGTGCTGGGGCAGGAAACCGGGCCTCCGGCGGTCCGGGGCAGCGGGGCGGTGCCGGCGGAGGTGATCGGGTTCCCAATGCAGGCGGCGGCCGCGGCGGCGATCAGATAGGCAACCGCAGCATCCCTTCGGATCGCGGGGGGAGCAGTGGATTCGGCGGCGGCTCACGCGGGTACGACGGCAGAAGCGCCCGGTCGAGCAGTTCGCGCGGGATGTCGAGCATGGGCGGCTCCCGTGGTGGTGGATTCTCTCGTGGCGGCGGTGGGGGAGGGCGTCGCAGATGAGGGCCCTCACCCACTTGCTGGAACTTGCCTTACTCGCGTCAACGCTGGCTCCGCTGGCCGCCTGCAACCGAGATGTGAAGCAGCGCCGGTTTGCTTCACCTGAGGAGGCTGCGGCTGCCCTCACGCAAGCCGCCGAGGGCTTCGACCGGCCCGCACTGGTGGAGATCCTCGGCAGCGAGAGCAAGTCGCTGATTTTCTCCAAGGACTCGGTCCAGGACCGGCAGCGGGCAGTCTCGTTCGCCTCGGAGGCCCGCATTCAACACCGGATCGAGCTGGATTCCTCCGGGACCGTCGCCACCCTGACGGTGGGACCCACCGATTGGCCCCTGCCATTCCCGATCGTGAAGGACAGCAGCTCCTGGCGCTTCGACGCCCAAGCCGGTGCGGAGGAGGTCCTGCTCCGCCGCATAGGACAGAACGAGCTCGACGCCATTCAGGTGTGTCGCGGATACGTGGAAGCTCAGCGCACCTACGCGAGCACGCTGCACGACGGCTCCGAAGTGAATCAGTACGCGCAGCGCATCATCAGCACGCCAGGCAAGCACGATGGTCTGGCCTGGAAAGACAGCAACGGAGTCTGGCAGGGCCCGGTGGGCGAGAGTATCGCCCGGGTAATTGCGGAGGGTTATCAGAGCAACCTGCAGCCCTATCACGGATACTACTTCAAGATCCTGAAGGGGCAGGGTCCCGCCGCCCCCTTGGGCGAGATGAACTTCCTCACTAAGGGGCTGATGATCGGCGGGTTTGCCCTGGCTGCGGCGCCAGCCGAATACCGGGTAAGCGGAGTCAAAACCTTCATTGTGAGCCACAGCGGAATCGTGTACGAGCAGGATCTCGGGCCCAAGACGCTCGAACAGTTCAAGGCTATGGAGGTGTATAACCCGGACTCGACCTGGACTCCCGTCTCCAACTAAACGCTCCAGCTCCACCCTCAGCACCCGCCGATTCACCAACCGCAGTTTCCGGCCGACTCGAATCCGAATCGGCGTTGTGACCGTGGTCGCGCCCGCGCTACATTCATCCCCCATGCCCGACCCCCGAAAGCTCCTCGACGACCTGCATCACCGCCAAACGCTCGCCGAGCAGGGCGGCGGCCCCGATCGCATTGCGCAACAGCACAAGAAAGGAAAGCTGACGGCCCGGGAAAGGCTCGATCTGCTGCTCGATGAGGGCAGCCTGGTCGAGCTGGATCGTTTTGTCACCCACCGCTCCAGCGACTTCGGGCTCGATCAACAGATCTTCCCCGGCGATGGCGTTGTCACTGGGTCCGGCCGCATCGATGGACGCCTGGTCTACGTCTTCTCCCAGGATTTCACCGTCTTCGGGGGCTCGCTTTCCGAAGCCCACGCAGAGAAGATCTGCAAAATCATGGATTTGGCGCTCAAGACCGGAGCCCCAGTGATCGGATTGAACGATTCGGGCGGTGCCCGGATACAGGAGGGTGTGGTTTCACTCGGCGGCTACGCCGACATCTTCCTGCGGAACACCCTTGTCTCCGGCGTGATACCGCAGATTTCGGTGGTTCTGGGTCCCTGTGCGGGAGGAGCGGTGTACAGTCCGGCGATCACCGACTTCATCTTCATGGTTCGTAACGTGAGCTACATGTTCGTTACCGGCCCCAATGTGGTGAAGACGGTGACCCACGAAGAGGTGAGCTTCGACGAGCTGGGCGGCGCCGACACTCACGGCGGCACTTCAGGTGTCGCCCACTTCGTGCACGATTCCGAGGCGGAATGCCTCCAGGCGGTTCGAGAGCTCTTGGGCTTCCTGCCGCTGAATAATCTGGACGAGCCGCCCCAGCGGCCCTCCGCCGATCCGGCAGACCGGCGGGACGAGGCGCTGCTGGAGCTCATCCCGGAAAGCCCCAATAAGCCTTACGACATGCACGGTGTGATCGGTCGGGTGGTGGACGACGGCGCGTTTCTCGAGGTGCAGCGGGGCTACGCGGACAATATCGTGGTGGGATTTGCCCGATTTGGCGGTGCTCCAGTCGGGATCGTCGCCAATCAGCCGGCGGTCCTGGCCGGAGTCCTGGACATCAACGCCTCGCTCAAGGCGGCACGGTTCATCCGCTTCTGCGACTGTTTCAACCTTCCGGTGGTGACCTTCGTGGATGTGCCCGGATTTCTGCCTGGAGTGGCCCAGGAGCATGCCGGCATCATCAAACACGGCGCCAAGCTGCTCTATGCCTACTGTGAAGCCACCGTTCCCAAGCTCACGGTGATTACCCGGAAGGCGTACGGCGGTGCATACGACGTGATGAGCTCCAAGCACATTCGGGGCGATGTGAACCTGGCCTGGCCCTCTGCCGAGATCGCCGTGATGGGACCCAAAGGCGCGGTGGAGATTCTCTTCAAGGACGAGATTGCCCGGGCCGATGATCGCACCGCAGCTACCGACCGGCTGATTGAAGAGTACACCGCCAAGTTCGCGCACCCGTATGCTGCGGCCGCCCGGGGTTATATCGATGACGTGATCGATCCGCGGGACACCCGTCCCCGGCTGATCGAGGCGCTGCGAACCCTACGGGGGAAGCGGGATCGGAACCCGCCGAAAAAGCACGGCAATATTCCGTTGTAGGTGGGTGCCAGTCACCAGACCTCAGTCCACAGCCATCAGTTGACTTGAATCCGAATTGCTATCCAGACTGGCGTAAAGGTGATAACTGGCGACTGGCGCCTGACGACTGGCGACTGACCACCAGGGACTGGTGACTGGTGTCTGGCGACCGCCCCCCAGTGTCACCTCTCCCGACGGCAGCGTCCCCTAGCCAAGAGGTACTCGGGGGGGCATTTTGTCACACATGTTTCAGGTTGCTCCGGTTCAGACCACTTCCCCCAGCGCAAAGCGCCACCGGCTCTCCTCGGCAGCCCTGATTTCGTTTCTTCTAGGGACGTTGGCGCCCGCTGGACTTCGGGGACAGGCTGCAATCGATCCCAACGTCGCGCCCAAAGCCGCCGCCCTGGAGCGGAGCGGCGAACGGCAGATGGCCATCGACCTGCTCGGCCGGTACCTCGCCACTGCTCCCGATGATGGACGAGCCTGGCTCGAGTTGGGCCGATTCTATCTGCTCGACGCCCGCGACTGGCATCTGCAGGGACATAGAGGTGATCCGGATGGACTGCTGTATCTGGATTTTGCCGGCACCGCGTTCGACCAGGCCATCCGGCTGTCGGTCGACTCCGGAATCGTGTTTCGGGGATTAGTTGAGCTGGAACGCTCGGTAGTTGCAGTCGAAGACTCGGGTTGGAATGTGGTGGGCGGGGGACGGTCCCGCCCCGTCAGCCCGGAGATGCCGGGGTTCATCCTGGAGCTCGGGGCCAACCTTTTGAGCTCCTGCCCCGCAGGTGGGGTGCTGCTGCTGGGTAGCGACCTGGAAGCGCTCTCCGTTTGGTATGACGATCTGGACCTTCGCACCCGGGAGGTCCTTCCGATTCGCCCGGACCGCTACGCCACCGATTCGATCTACCGCCGCCGAATGGCGGAGGCCATGGGAATCGATCCCGGTCTGCCGGTGCGCAATGCCCTGGAGGATGTGGCCGACCGGCGGACGCTGTGCCTCACTCCGACGGCGGACAGCGCTGCGGTGCCCTCGCTGGAATGGCGAGCGTTCCGCCTCACTCGGGTCAGCCGAGTTGCCGCGCCCGGACCGGCGGCTCTTTCGGTGACGGAGTTGTTGGAGGCAACCCGACAGGGTAGCTCGGTCTGGGTGCACGACGTTCAGCTGGTGTACGACCGGGCCGCGCGGTTCAATAACCTGCTCTGCGGCAGTCTGCTTCCGGTGTTCGGCGACTCGCCCCCGCCGGCCTGCCGTCCCTGAGGGTCGGGCAAACATCTCTCCTCCCGCTTTTTCCGTCCTGCCCGTCTTTTCCGTCTTTCCATGAACCGCGTACTCATCGCCAATCGTGGAGAGATCGCGCTCCGCATCATCCGCGCCTGTCACGAAGAGGGCCTAGAGGCGGTGGCGGTGTACTCCAGTGTGGACCGGGCCGCGCCGCACGTGCGTGCTGCAGACCATGCGGTGGCGATTGGACCAGCGGCACCGGCCCAGAGCTACCTATCCATCGATCGTCTGATTGAAGCCGCCCGAAAGACCAAGGCCCAGGCCATACACCCTGGATATGGATTTCTGGCCGAACGGGCCGCGTTCGCCGAGGCGGTGGAGAGTGCCGGTCTGGTTTTTGTGGGACCGCCAGCTTCCGCCATCCGGGCAATGGGCGACAAGACCGAGGCGCGGCGGCGAATGCAGGAAGCGGGGGTGCCCATCGTGCCCGGCGCCAGTGCTCAGAGCGAAGACTTGAAGGCGGCTGGCCGGGCAGCAGACAAGATCGGGTATCCGGTGATGGTCAAGGCCGCGGCAGGCGGCGGCGGCAAGGGCATGCGCGTGGTGCGCGAGGCGGCTGCCTTGGCTGGTGCCCTGGAGGGTGCCCGTTCCGAGGCGCTCAAGGCCTTCGGTGATGCAACCGTGTATCTGGAAAAATTCATCGAGCGTCCTCGTCACGTCGAGATCCAGATCCTGGCAGACCGGGAGCGCACCATCCATCTCGGAGAACGCGAGTGCTCGGTCCAGCGACGTCACCAAAAACTGCTGGAAGAGGCGCCCTCGATTGCAGTCTCGCCCGGGCTCCGAGAGCGAATGGGAGCGGCCGCCGTCGCTGCTGCAAAGGCTGTCGGCTATCGCAGCGCGGGGACCTGCGAGTTTCTGCTGCTTCCGGATGGCTCGTTCTTTTTCCTGGAGATGAACACCCGGATCCAGGTGGAGCACCCGGTCACCGAGCTGGTTTACGGTGTGGATCTGGTGCGCGAGCAGCTGCGTATTGCCAGAGGTGAGCTGATGCAGGTGCCCAAGGGGACGCTCTCGCCGCGGGGATGGGCCATGGAGTGCCGGATAACCAGTGAGGACTCCGCCAATGGATTCCTGCCATCCACCGGCACCATCGATTACCTGAAGCCGCCGGCCGGACCGGGGGTTCGCTGGGACAGCGGAATCGAGATCGGGGATGAAGTCACCCTCTACTACGACTCCATGCTGGCCAAGCTGATCGTCTGGGCACCCGACCGCCTGCAGGCGCTGGCTCGAATGTCCCGGGCCCTGGATGAGCTGGTGATCACGGGTGTGGCGACCAACCAGGGGTTCCATCGCCGGCTCATTGCCGATGCCGCTTTTGCCCGGGGAGAGATCGACATCCAGTTTCTTGACCGGCGGCCGGACCTCACTGGACCGGACCGTACGCTGGAACGGGTCGAGCATCTGGCCATCGCGGCTGCCCTGGCTGAGGATGGCTCCCGCCAATCCCGGCTTCCGCTGGTTGCGGCGGACGCCAGCCAGGGAAGCGAGTGGGCACGGCAGGCGCGGATTGAAGCGCTGCGGTGAGCCCGATCAGGATTTTACGGCTGGCGGCTGGAGGCGATGGAGTGGGGAAGCTGGAGGATGGCAGGACGCTCTTTGTTCCGAGGACGGCGCCAGGCGATCTCATCGAGATCAGCGGCATTCGAGAGCACAAGAAGTTTGCCCGGGCTCGGCTGGGAGAAGTGCTCGAGGCCTCTCCGCGACGGGTCCAGCCTCGCTGTCCCCACTACACCAGAGACGACTGCGGCGGCTGTCAGTTTCAGCATCTGGACAACGAGACCCAGCTGGAAAGCCGCCGTGCCTTCGTGGGGGACGCGCTCCGGCGGATCGGGAAGCGGGATGTCTCTGATCCTCCCATCGTTCCCGCGGAACAGACCTACGATTACCGGACCAAGCTCACGCTCCACGTGGCCTCAGGGGGCCGACGTATCGGACTGCATCCGTACGACCGGCCTGACCAGATCTTCGACCTGGCCTGGTGCCATATCACCGCCCCAGCCCTGATGGAGCTTTGGCAGCAGGTCAGACGCCTGCGTGCGCTGCTTCCTCCTCGCCTCATTCAGCTGGTTCTCCGTCTCGACCGCCGGGGCCACTGCCATCTGGTGTTCAAGCTGGGGGAGGGCGAGGTCTGGTCCGGAGCCGATCGGCTCTATCGTGAACTGCAGCGGCAGGGCGCGAAAGTCACACTGTGGTATCAGCCTCCTGACGGAGTCGCTCGCGCGGTTGCCGGTGCCAACGAGGCCTTTCCGGCTACCGTGTTCGAGCAAGTCCATCCGGAAATGGGCGATAAGGTCCGCAGCTTTGCCGTCGAACAGCTTGGCGAAGTGGGGGGACGAAAGCTGTGGGACCTGTATGCCGGCATCGGAGAGACCACCGCCCAACTCGTGTCACGCGGGGCTCGAGTGGAAAGCGTAGAGCTCGACCGGCGCGCTGTGGCGGAGGCCGAGGCTCGAGGCCCCGCGGCGCGGAGGCTCGCCGGTAGGGTTGAGGAGGTGGTAACCCAACTGCGAGCTCCGGACGGCGTCATCACCAACCCTCCCAGGACCGGGATGGACGAGCGGGTTACCGCCGAGCTGGAGCGGGTGCGCCCCAACCGTGTCGTATATGTCTCCTGTGATCCGGCGACGCTGGCCCGGGATCTCCAGCGGCTGCCCAGCTTCCGGCTGACCGCGGTTCGCGCGTTTGACCTCTTTCCCCAGACCACCCACGTGGAGACGGTCGCTACCCTGGAGCCCGCGTGAAGTACGTCGTCCAGGTGGATGGGCGCTCGATCGAGGTGGAGATCGACGGCGAGCGGGTTACCGTGGCGGGACGCACCCATCAGGCGAGTCTCGGCGTCATTCAAGGCACCCCTCTCCGACAGCTGTTGCTGGACGACGAGCCGTCAACCATGTCGGTTGCGCCGCTGGGTCGGGGCCGGTGGGCGCTGACCCAGCATGGCGAACGGGTCGAGCTCGAGGTCCTGGATGAGCGCGCCCACCACATCAGAGGGCTGACCGGTGCCGCAGACCAGCGCAGAGTCGCCGAAGTGCTCAAGGCGCCGATGCCCGGTCTGGTGGTGCGGGTTCAGGTGCAGCCGGGCGGCCAGGTGTCCGCTGGAGATGGGCTGGTGGTGCTGGAGGCCATGAAGATGGAGAATGAGCTCAAGGCCCGGGCCGGAGGCGTGGTGAAGCGGGTCCGGGTTGCCCCGGGAGAAGCGGTGGAGAAAGGGCAGGTGCTGGTGGAGTTTGAAGACACTCCGCCACCTTGACCCGATTGCGACAGGCCAGCTATCTTCGGGGTCTGTTTTGGTTTGGCCCTGTTTGAGCTCAAGGCGCGGAATTCATGAAGACCTTTACCGCTACTCCAGCGGACATCAGTCATGATTGGCACATCGTCGATGCGGCGGGTGTACCACTGGGCCGTTTGGCCAGCAGCATCGCTCAGTTGATTCGGGGAAAGCACAAGCCGACCTACACGCCGCACATGGATGGCGGCGACTTTGTGATTGTGGTCAATGCGGCCAAGGTCCGGCTGACCGGCCGCAAGCTGACCAACAAGGTGTACTTCGCTCACACGGGATACATGGGTCACGAGCGCTTTACCCAGGCCCGCGATCTTCTGGCCAAGCACCCCGACCGAGTCATTGAAAAGGCGGTGTACGGGATGCTGCCCAAGACGTCGCTGGCCAAGCAGAAGCTTCGGGGCAAGCTCAAGGTGTATCCCGGGCCGGACCACCCGCATGCGGCGCAACAGCCCAAACCGTTTACCGTCACTCCGTCGAAGGCAACTGCATGACTGCAACACCCCAGTTTCGGTGGCAGGCTGTGGGCCGGCGCAAGACCAGCGTCGCCCGAGTGTATCTCACCCCGGGCACCGGCAAGTGGGACATCAACGGACGCACGCTGGGTGATTACTTCCCCCGGCCGTCGCTGGTGCAACACATCCAGCAATCCTTCACCGCCACCGATACTCTCGGGGCTTTTGACGTGAAGGCGCACGTGAACGGGGGCGGTCAGGCGGGACAGGCCGGCGCCCTGCGCCACGCCATTGCCCGCGCACTGGTCGAGGCCGATGGGCAGCACCGGACCAAGCTTCGGTCTGCCGGCTTGATGACCCGCGATCCCCGAGCGGTCGAGCGGAAGAAGCCGGGCCGGCCTGGAGCGCGGAAGCGGTTCCAGTTTAGTAAGCGGTAAACTGGCGGAACGTCGGGACGTCGGAACGGCGGTATTCCTACCGCCCTGCCGCCGTTCCAACGTACCGCCGTACCTCGCACATCGCGGGATTCGGCTGCGGGTGCCCCTGCGGGGGTCTCAGCCGGAGATGAACGCGGTGGACGCCTAACCCCAACACGGACGGGAAATCAGTACAGCATGGCACAGCCTCAATTGCAGGACCTGCTCGAAGCCGGGGTGCATTTCGGCCACCAGACTCGCCGGTGGAACCCGAAGATGCGCCGCTTCATCTTCGCCGAACGTTCCGGCATCTACATCATCGATCTCCAGAAAACGCTTCGCCAGATCAACAAGGCGCAGGAACTGCTTCGGGGCGTCGTCCTCAAGGGCGATGGCGTCCTCTTCGTCTGCACCAAGAAGCAGCTCAAGGCCATCGTCCAGGCTGAGGCACAGACCTGTGGGGCGTTCTATGTGACCGAGCGCTGGCTGGGCGGAATGCTCACCAACTTCCAGACCCTCAAGAAGCAGATTCGCCGGCTGCGGGATCTTGAGCAGGGCGCGGCCGAAGGCGACTTCGAGAATTACACCAAGAAGGAAAAGCTGCTGTTCGAGCGCGAGCGGGTAAAGCTCAGCCGCAACCTCGAAGGCATCAAGGGCATGGGCCGTCTGCCCGGAGCGTTGTTCGTGGTCGATGCCAAGAAGGAGAAGATCGCGGTCGCCGAGGCGAACAAGCTGGGCATTCCGGTGGTGGCCATCGTCGATACCAACGCCGATCCGGATGTGATCACCGTTCCGGTTCCCGGCAACGATGACGCTATCCGCTCGGTCTCGCTGATCACCGCGGCCGTGGCCGACGTCATCAAGGAAGCTCGCTCGCAGATGCCGATGCGGGAGGTCACCGAAGATCTCGAGGCGGAGACCTACAGCACCGATGCCGGCAGTGAGGGAGACGCCGATGCCGATCGGAAGCGGCGCCGTCCCCGCCGCAAGCGCCGGCCCAAGCCCGAGGCCATTGCGGCCCGGCTCAAGACCGACGCCGATACCGAGGGAGTGGCGGAAGCAGCGGCTCCCGGGGCCGTGAGCGACACGGGCGCCTAAGCACACAACGGCCCTACAGGCAGTCTGCCGCCGCTCAGCCTGCCGGGCACGAGCGGCGGCTTTACTATCACCCCAGCGTGAAACCCCTGGTTGGAGACTATGGCTAGCACGACAATTTCGCCGAAGGACGTCAGTGAGCTCCGCCTGCGCACCGGCGCCGGTATGATGGACTGCAAGCGCGCCCTGGAGGAGTCCGGTGGCGACATGGACAAGGCCTCGGAGATTCTCCGGAAGAAGGGAATCGCCAAGGCCGAAAAGCGGGCCGGAAAGGTAGCGTCGCAGGGCCTGGTGGTGAGCTATCTGCACCACAACGGACAGGTGGGCTCCCTGGTGGAGCTCAACTGCGAAACCGATTTCGTGGCCCGAACCGATGATTTCCAGCAGCTCGCCCGGGACATCGCGCTGCATGTGGCCTCGGCCGATCCGATCGCGGTAAACCCGGACGATGTGCCCGCCGAGCTGATCGAGCGCGAGCGCCGGATCGCCGAGGAGCAGGTGGCCCAGGAGGGCAAACCGGAGAACATCCGGAGCAAGATCGTAGACGGCAAGGTGAAGAAATTCGTGGCGGAGCGCACCCTGACGGAGCAACTGTTTGTGCGCGACGACAAGAAGACCGTTGGCCAGCTGATCAAGGAGGCTTCCGGCAAACTGGGCGAGGTGATCTCGGTCCGGCGCTTTGCCCGGTTTAAAATCGGAGAAGCTTGATGGCCCTCGCCTACACCCGCGCTCTGCTCAAGATTTCGGGCGAGGCGCTGGCCGGCGACAAGGGCTTTGGTCTCGACTACCACATGGTCGAGGCTTTCGCTGAGGAGATCAAAGCGGTGCACGCCCTGGGCGTGCACCTGTCTTTGGTGGTGGGCGGGGGCAACATCATCCGGGGCACTGCGGCCAGCCGCGAAGGACTGGACCGGGTTTCTGCCGACTACATGGGGATGCTCGGCACGGTCATCAACGCACTGGCGCTGCAGGACGTGCTGGAGAAGATCGGAGTGGATACCCGGGTCATGACGGCCATCCGTATGGAGTCGGTGGCCGAGCCCTACATACGCCGAAGGGCCGTCCGCCACTTGGAGAAGGGGCGGCTGATCATCTTTGCCGCGGGCACCGGTAACCCGTTCTTCTCCACCGACACCGCCGGGGTACTGCGGGCCCTCGAGATCGAGGCCCAGGTGATTCTCAAGGCCACCAATGTTGACGGCGTCTATACCGGCGATCCCCGCAAGGATCCCTCGGCCACCTTCATTCCCGAGCTCACCTTTCAGGAAGCCATCGTGAAGAACTACGCGGTCATGGACGCCAACGCGTTCGGTCTGTGTAAAGCCAATCAGCTGCCCATCATTGTCTTCAATATCAATCAGCCCGGCGCCATCACACGGGTGCTACAGGGCGAGCGCGTGGGGACGATCGTGCGATGAGCACAATTCCGGAACTCACCAAGCATGGCCGTGAGCTCATGCACAAGGCGGTCGAAAGTACCAAGCGGGAGTTCACCTCCATCCGGAGCGGGAAGGCCAGCACCTCCCTGCTCGACATCGTGAGAGTGGAAGCCTACGGGAGTCAGGTGCCGCTCAATCAGGTCGCGATGATCAATGCTCCCGAGCCGCGCTTGTTGACGGTTCAGCCCTTCGACAAGTCCCTCAGCGGTGCCATCGAGAAGGCTATTCGGGAATCAGATCTGGGCCTCAATCCAGCCACTCAGGGCAATTTGATCCGGGTGCCGCTTCCGGCCCTGTCGGAAGAGCGCCGCAGGGATCTGGTCAAGGTGGTGCATAAGCTGGGTGAGGAAGGGCGCATTGCGGTTCGGCACGCCCGGACCGACACGCTGTCCCGCATCAAGAAGCTCGAGAAGATCTCCGAAGACGACAAGCGGCACGCCGAAAAGGAGATCCAGAAGCTCACCGACGAGCACATCAAGCAGATCGATGGGCTGATTCATTCCAAGGAAGCGGAGATCCTGGAAGTCTGACCCGATGAGCAACGATCTGCTGCAGCGGCTGCGGGTTCACGGCGCGGTTCCCGGCCACATCGCCATCATCATGGATGGCAATGGCCGCTGGGCCAAGGGGCGCTCATTGCCTCGCCCGCTGGGCCATCATGCCGGGATGAAAGCGGTCCGGGAGGTGGTCGAGGGCTGCCTGCAGGCCGGCGTCGGCGTTCTGACGCTCTTCGCCTTCAGCCAGGAGAACTGGAAGCGGCCGGCCGGCGAGATCGAAGCCCTGATGAAGCTGCTGGAGGAATACATCGCCCGGGAGGCCAGCGAGCTTCGGCAGCAGGGCGTGTCGGTCCGGGTGCTGGGCCACCTGGACCAGTTGGGCGAAGGCGCTCGACGCGCTGTCGATCGTATCGTCGCGGAGACGGCTGCCGGTACTTCGCTCGCCCTGAACCTGTGTATCTCCTACAGCGCCCGAGCCGAGATTGCCCGGGCGGCCCGGATGCTGGCTCAGGAGGTGGCCGCAGGGAAGCTCGACCCGGCTGATATCGATGAAGAGGCGGTAGGGCGCATGCTCTATACCGCTCCCTGGCCCGATCCCGATCTGCTGATTCGAACCTCGGGCGAAATGCGGATCTCCAATTTCCTCCTCTGGCAGCTCGCCTATGCCGAGCTGTACGTCACCCCCGTGCTCTGGCCGGACTTCAGCCGGCGACACCTCTTCGAAGCCATCCTGGAGTTTCAGCGACGCGAACGGCGGTTTGGCCGCGTCGAAGCCGGATGAGCATGGACGCGAATCTGGTCCGGCGGGTCGGATTTGCCGTGGTCGCAATTCCGCTCGCCCTGGTCCTCATCTGGTACGGCGGAGCTCCGCTGGCTTTGGTATTGGCCCTGGTAGGAGCGCTCGGTGCGCGTGAGCTGCTGGACCTGGCCGCGCGCGGAAACGTGCGGCCGGTAAGGCCACTCGCATTGCTGAGTGCCGGAGGGCTCCCGCTCCTGGTGTATGGCGTGATCGTCACCGGCGACGTGCGCCGCTGGGTTGGCCTCTGGTGGCCGTACCTCGCTGCCATCTGGCTGTTGCTTCTGCTCAGCTGGGTGCTCGCATCGCGGGGGCCCGCCGAACGTCCGTTGTCCGCCGCCAGCATAACCCTCCTGGCGGTGGCGTACACCGGGGCGCTCCCCGCCTTCCTGCTGGCCATTCGACACACCAGTTTCGCGCTGAAATCCTGGTCGGGTGCGTGGCTGGTGCTCTTTCCGCTGATCGTCACCTGGGTATGTGATACGGCCGCGATGTTTGGTGGTCGCACCATAGGCGGTCCCAAACTTGCGCCGGCCGTCAGTCCCGGAAAGACCATCTCGGGAAGTACGGCCGGCGTGATCGGCGGCATCCTGATGGCTCCGTTATTCGGTTTTCTGATCTTCCCCCGGGTGGGCCTGGACATTCCATTATGGCAGCTGGTCGCCATCGCGGCCGTGCTCTCGGTCATTGGCCAGGTAGGAGACCTGGCCGAGTCTCTGTTCAAACGGGAAGCAGGCGTTAAGGATTCGAGCCACCTCATTCCGGGACACGGGGGCGTGCTGGACCGCTTCGATTCTCTCTATTTCGTCATTCCCACGGCGGCGGCAATGTACCGCGCCTTTGGGGTAATCTGATGACCGCGACCGGCGCTCGGCGGGGCGTGGCTCTCCTGGGCTCGACCGGCTCGATCGGCCGGAGCACCCTGGATGTGCTCCGGCGGCAGCAGGAGCACTTCCGCCTGGTCGCCCTGACCGCCGGACAGAACCGGGAGAAGCTGGAGGCGCAGGTCTCGGAGTGGCGGCCCTCATACGCCGCGCTGGCGGGAGTGACCAGCGACTCGCGCTGGCCCACCGGGCCCGAAGTGCTCATAGAGGCCGCAACCCATCCGGATGCTGACATCGTCGTGAACGCGGTCGTAGGCGCCGTCGGTCTGGAGGCCACCC
>DASUVR010000012.1:0-12754 GCA_036378855.1 Gemmatimonadales bacterium
TGGAGCACGAGGTTGAGGCGATCGGGGTGTCCATGTCCACCACCATACGCGCCGCATTCCAGGCCGGCGTAGCGATTGCCCTGACGCAGGATAGCTAGCCCTTGTCCTTCGAAGAACACGCTTCCGGGAGACCAGCCACCAGTGCCCTCAGGAAGACTGGGCAACATCTCGAGCAGCGACCACCAGGAGAGATCGGCCCGGGTCCGGGGTGAGGTGGGCGGAATCTCACCGGCCTCGTGCAGATAGGAGTCGAACGTCTGAGCCGGGGGCGAGGGCGTCTGGTACAGAAGACGGAGCCAGTCCCATAAATCCGTCTGCGGAGCTTCGGCTCGATGGAGGCGCGCCAATCCAACCTCCCAGAGCTCGAGGTACATCGGTTGCGCCAGAGATACCCCGAAGCGTGAGTCCTTGCGCGCGGGGAAGGTCCCATCAGGTAAGGCGGTCAGGGCCGGTGCACGAAGCGCAGAGCTCAGTCGGTCGGCGAGCTGCGAGTCAGCCAGCAGATCAACGCCCGCCTGGCGAGCCCAGCCCATGGCAACCAACTGCCCCCGCAGCGCAAACAGATGGTAGTTGTCACCCTCATACCACATACCGTCGGGCCCAAAACCCTGCAGCAGATGGGTCAGGATTCCGCTAGGCCCCTCGAGCATGCGAGTGGCGAGCTCCTCGTCCTCGAACCACACAGCTACCGCGGCGAGCGCGGCATTGTGCCAGGTCTGCCGGTTGGACAATCCCTCATCGAACTCGCCAATCAGATTGGCGGCATCGTCGGCCACGGCCGCCACGATCTCCGCCGTTTCCGACTCCAACAGTCCTCCATCTCGAAGCAGCGTTGCGGCCGCCAGGTAGTTGGTCAGCCAGATGGACTCGAGATAGGTGGAGAAGAAGAGCCGGCTGGGCCCGAGCACGTTGTCGCGGTTGGGATACTCAGGATAGTTGCGATACGCCTGGAGGACGGCATTGGCCCGGGCAGCGGCGTCTTCACGTCCGGCCATGGAAGCCAGTGTGGCCAGATGAGCGGCTCGCTCCGACACCCACAGGTGTTGATAATGGGCCCAGGCCCGGTCGTGCCGCTCGCCGGTGAAACTGCGGCCGCAGCGGGGACAGCGGTGCTCGGTGGGACTCCAGGGATCGAACTCGAGCCGGACCCCATGTTCGGGACAGACTCCACCATCCGCGGTCAACAATGCCTTTGATTCGGGAATTGGAGGCATGCGCTGTAATACCGGAGCCGCTCGCTGGGCCAGCCGCTCCAGCAGGGCAGCCAGTTCTGGAGACCCAGCGATTTCCTGCTGCCGGGTTTCCAGCTCCTCCGCGGTCAACACAGGTAGACCCCCCTCATCGCCCAGGACACCGGCAGGATCTGGGCACCCAGATTTCGCGCGGCCGTCATCATCGCAGATGGGTCTTCCGGAGCGAGAAAGAACATGCAGCCGCCCGCGCCCGAGCCCGCCGCCTTTCCGCCGAGCGAGCCCGCGCTCGCCATTGCCCGCTCGAGATCGGCCATTTCTGAAGTCGACATTCGGGCGTCCAACGCGAGCTGATAACGCCAGTTCTGACTGAGCAGCTGTCCAATCCGGGAGAAGTCCGCGGCGACGAGCGCGCCGGCCATGGCATCCGCAACATCCCGAAGTCCATGGAGTGCGTCATGCACCCTGGAGTCTCCTTCCTCGTAGGCGCGCATCACCCGCTCGATTGTTGTGCCGGAAAAGCGGGACGCCCCGGTGTAGCACAGTACAAGGCGCCGAGCCAGTTGCTCCATGAAATCTGGATCCAGCTTGAGCCGCTGAACTTCGGCCTGAGGATCGCGAAAGGTCAATCGAAGAAAGCCACCGTAGGAGGAGGCGAACTGGTCCTGACGCCCGCCCGGCATTGCCGCCTCAACCGATTCGAGCTGACAGGCGGTTTCGGCGATTTCGAATGGATCGCGAGTCTCGCCTCGAGCAGAGCTCAAGGCGGCCACGAGAGCCACATCGAGGGCGCCGGAACTACCCAGTCCGGACCCGGGAGGAGCATCGGTTCGGGTCAGCAGGGTGCACCCACCGACCGGCAGCATCCGGAGCCCGGCCTTTTGCAGGTCCAATCTTCCGTTGCGAACCAGCCCGGAGGAATCGCTCACCTCGAGCTGGTCGTGGAGGTCTTCGGCAATGAGACGGAACCCGGTGCCTCCCAGCCGCACCTCTGCCCGGGCAAAGAGCCGGATGGCGGCGGTTACCACGGTGCCTCCCTCTCGAGCGGAGAAGGGCGGAACGTCGGTCCAGCCTCCAGCGAGATCCAGACGAACCGGCGCCGTGGCCGCAAAGGCGAGCTCGCTCACCGGCTCACCCACCACTGCTGCACCGTTGGAAGCTCTCCCCGAAGGTCCATCGTCACCCCGTGGACCCGGCGGTTCATGCCTTGCAACCCTCGGGGATGATAGAGAAAAGCCGCGGGCACCGAATCGGCAATCACCTGTTGGGCCAGCCCCGGATCGGATGGAACCCGGATGCCGGCGAGCGATGCGAGCGGACCGAGATACCCCAGCGCCAGGTCGCCCGGAATGCCCAGCACGGCAGCCTGAAAGTCGTGCGAGCGGCCATAGACCCGGGCCAGAAAGGCGGAGAGCTCGAGCTGGCGCAGGGTAACGTCAAAGCCGGCGCCTCTCAGCCGAGCCTGGAGCATCTGCTCCAACGCGGCTTCTCCACTTCCCACCGTCAGCAACTCGAACGCGGTGCGGGAGCCGGTAGAAATCGGAACCGGTCCCACGGTAGACGCACGAACAGGAACATAGCCTGGAGCCGTGGGTGGAACCGGACCCTGCGCGGGTGTCCCAAATCCGTAGATGTAACCGTCCACCAGCTCCTTACGATCGATGGCGGCGCTGACCGCCCGACGCAAGATCAGCTGGTCGAACGGTGGGCGGCGGGTGTTGAACAGCACTGCGTCGGTCCACAGCAGCGGATAGGTGAGAACGGCAAGCTCGGGATTATGGCGGACAAACTCGGCGTGGGCCGGCTGAATGCCGGCAAAGTCGAGCTCGCCCGAGGTGAGCGCCGCCAGCTTGGTGGTGGGCTCGTTCACCACTACCACGATGAAGCGATCCAGCCGCGGTGGTCCACCCATTACAGCCGGAAACGAGCGGTTGGCGGCGAAGACCCATCGCCGGTTGGCCTCATGGGAAACAAACCTGAAGGGTCCGTTGCCAACCGGCGAGCTGTTCCAAGCGGCCTGCCGCAGATCGGCCGGTTTTACTCCCCGGAAGAGATGGGCCGGTAGAATCGCGAGATCAGTCAGCAGATCAGGGAAACTGCGCTGGGGGTCTCGAAAACGCACCACCACGCTCGAATCGTTCGGGGCCGAAACGGTGTCGAAGCCGACCATCTCGTTCTGCCGGGCATAGCCTGTGGCGGGATCGCGCGCGGTGTTGAGGGTCCAGACCACATCCCGTGCCGTAGTGGGATGACCATCATGCCAGCGCAGGTCGGTCTGCAGGTCGAACGTGAGTGTTCGATGGTCCTGCGACCAACGCCAGGATCGGGCCAGATAAGGCTGCGGCGTCATGCTGCTATCGTATCTCGCGAGGGTGGTGAGCAGCACGTAGCGCTGGACCTGCCGGGCAAGCGGGTGGACAGTGAGCAGCGGATTGATGCTTTGCAGGTCGGCGCCCGAGGCAAACAGCACAGTAGCCCCGCGGCGCTCCGCGCTCGAGCCGCAGGCAACGACAGCTATAGCCAGGAAAGGAATCGAGAAGTGGCGGCCGGGCACGGCGTATTTTAGCGGCAACACTGTCTACATTGAACCATGGTGAGAGCACTCTTGCGCCGCGCCTTCACCGGCCTTGCCGTGGTCCTCGGCGTGGTCACTCTCATGTTTTTTCTGATCCGGCTTGCCCCCGGCGATCCCGCCCTCCTTCTCGTTGGACCCACGGCTTCAGAAGAACAATTGGCTGCTCAGCGGAGAAGCCTGGGGCTGGACCAGCCCCTGGCGCAGCAGTACGCCAGTTGGCTGGCTCGATTTACCCAAGGCGACTGGGGCACCAGCATTGCTACTGGCCGTCGGGTCAGTGCGATGATCGCCGAGGCCTGGCCTGCCACCGTCCGCCTGGTCGGTCTCTCACTGCTTCTGAGCTATGTCCTGGGGATCGTCGTTGGCGCGATCCAGGCCAGCAGCGGAGGCCGGGTGGACACCTCGTTGTCGGTAGTTACCGTGACGCTGTTTGCGCTGCCCGGCTATTGGCTGGGCCTCATGCTGGTGATGCTTTTCACCTACTGGGCCAGGGCCCTGCCTGCATTCGGGGCTGCCGGGTTCGACGCGGACTTTCTGACCGGCTGGAGCCGCATAGCAGATCGGCTTCGCCATCTGGCCTTGCCCTTGACTACCCTGACGCTCATCGGCGTGGGCGGCGTCGCGCGCTACGTGAGAGGGGCCATGCTCGACGTGCGCGGCGCGCCGCATGTTGCGGTAGCGCGGGCCAAGGGACTTTCACCCGCGGAGGTGAACTTTCGGCACGTGCTGCGGAACGCTCTCATCCCGGTGGTCACTCTGTTGGGTCTTTCGCTGCCCGCACTGTTCTCGGGCGCGGTGTTCATCGAGTCCATTTTTGCCTGGCCCGGTGTCGGCCGCGTCATGGTCGAAGCGGTCGGGGCGCGGGACTACCCGGTCATCATGGCGGCGACCACGGTGAGCGCAGCCCTGGTAGTGGCCGGCAACCTTCTGGCCGAGCTGCTGACTGCATGGGTTGATCCAAGGGTACGCACCGCCCACCAGGGTGCCCAGTGATGTTGGCCTCGCATTCCTTGCTGCGGGACCGGCGGGCGCAGTTCGGGCTGGTGGTGATCCTCTTGGCCATCGTGGTAGCGCTGGCGGCTCCACTCCTGGCCGGCGATCCGGTGGTGCAACGGGACATCGTCGCCACTCGCTTCCTCCCGCCGCTCAGTACCGATGTACACGGCGCTTTTCACGCCCTGGGTACCGACCGCTTCGGGCGCGACGTATGGGCCCGACTGGCGTATGGCGCGCGGATTTCCCTGGGAGTCGGGGTGCTCGCTGTGTTGCTCTCGGTAAGTATCGGTGTCCTGATCGGAGCTGCGTCGGGCTTCTGGCCCGGCGCGGTAGGCACCGTGCTGTTGGGGCTTACCGACTTTGCACTGGCACTTCCCCGGGTTGTGCTCCTGCTGCTGCTAGCCTCGCTCTGGCAGCCGAGTGCCGCTCTGGTGGTGGCTGTGCTGGGTGTTACTGGCTGGATGACGGTAGCGCGTTTGGTGCATGGAGAGGTTCGGGCGCTTTCCGCGCGCCCATTCGTGGAGAGTGCTGTTGCCCTTGGGGTCCGAGGCCCGCGAGTACTGATGCGACACATCCTGCCCAACGCCATGACCCCGGTGATCGTCACCGCGGCGCTCGGTGTCGGCAACGCCATCATGCTGGAGGCGGGGCTCTCATTTCTCGGCCTGGGAGTGCAGCCACCCACCCCGTCGTGGGGCAATCTGATCGCCTCGGGCCGAGACACTCTGGTCAACGCTCCGTGGGTAGCGACCGCTCCGGGAGTAGCACTGGTGCTGGTGGTAGTTGCGGCAACCCTACTGGGAGATGCGCTGCGGGATCGGATGGATCCGGCTCAGCGCCGGGAAGTGATCTGATTCAGCGGCCGGTCCACTGGGTGGAGCCGAGGACCTCGTCGATCCGGCGCTCCAGGACCACCAGGGCCCCCGGAGCAGCGCCACAGCCATAGTCGTGTTCCACCCGTTTGGTTCGGCCCTCAGCATTGATGGAGGTGATGACAGAAGGGGAGTCGGCGGCGTAGCGGCCGCAGACCGGCTCGGCTGCGGCGTATCGGTCGGCAAAAGAGAAATACCCCGCCCGCTCGAGCTCGGAGAGCAGAGCTTGAACTTTCTCGGGCGATACCCGGGAAGACGCCTTGCCCAGCTGTCGGACATTGGCTTTCCCCTCATAGCTCACGACGCCGTCAGAAGTAACCGCCAGGCGATAGACCGGGCAGCCTCCGAAGCAAGGGGTGCGCTCCAGGGTAATGACCGGAGCGGACACAGAATCGACCGCTGTACTTTCGGGTGAACCAGAGCTCGAGCTACGGGCGGCGCAGGCGACGGCCCACAGCGCGAGAGCCACGGCGGCAAACCGCCTCACTGGATCCGCATCCGCCGCAACTGGCTGCGCACCCCTGACGACAGCAGCAGGTCGACCTGAGTTTTTCGGGTAGCCAGCTCCACCTCGCCGCCGCGGGCAAAGGAGAGTACCTCGCCGCTGTCCGGATCGCGCACCATCACCATTGGATGCGCCGCACTATTCCACCGGAGAGATACCCGGTCACCGGCGATGCGCCGCACCACAATATCCGCAGGCGCTGCCCCAGGGCCCTGAGCGATCGTACCAGCGGAATCTGCCAGCGCTGCCTGCCGCCCCCCGCCGGTTACCCGAATCCTGGCGAGCCGGGCGGCACCGATGGTTGAGAGCGGTATGGCAAAGACGAAATTCTGCTGCGCCGCGGGAGCGTCGACCACGGCGTTGGGGCTGAATGACATCGAGAAAGTCGATTTGCCGGCGGAGTCCTGCCCGTCCAGCAGGTAGGGACCGCGGCGGCCTGGAAGGGCGGGCCGAGTCGAGACCTGGAAGGCAGGCTCGAGAACGATCTCGTCGTTCACGATGTGACCCCATACCAGAAGGCACGGCTGGATGTCTGCGCTGGCCACCGATGAAAGGATGGGCGGGCTGGGCGACCGAAGGTAGTTCATCACCCCACGGTAGGTGTAATCGCTGATCCATTTGGGATCACAGTAGCCCATGATATCGGCCAGGGTAGAGGCCTCCAGCGTCCTGGCAGCCACGTCCATCCCGTATGCACCGGTACTGCCGTCCGCCCTGGGATATTGAGGATCGATCCCGGCGGGTCCGCCGCACGGGGCGTGGTTGCGACCCCAGTTGTGTCCCAGCTCGTGCGCCGCGACGACGCTCCCCGAGGGCAGGTAATCCCAGCCCAGAGCGGCGCGCTGCCCGCTTCCGGGAGTAGTGCCGGGGATACTGACGTATGCCACGCCGGCAACCCCGCTCGTGTAGGTGACCCGGGCAACGCCGAAGTAATAGCGAGGGCTGTGTTCCGTAACCCGAAGCGCGTCGATTTCACCCAGGATGGTTCCCCACGCGCCGTTGCTGTTGTTGGCCTGGAGTGTGAGGGTGGTGTTGGTCAAATACTCGGCATGGAGGACGGTGTTGAAAGTATCGATCGGATGCATCCGCTGGGTGCTGACCAGGAAGCTGTCCTTGTTGGTCGCTGACACTCGACCCAGCAGATGATTGTACTGCCGCACCGGCACCAGCGTCACATCCAGCGGAGGGACGAACTGCACATTCAGCAGTGCCGGTCCTCCGGTGCCTGGGTACACGTTATCGGTGGTGCTTGTCTCCGGAATCTGGGTTGGCCCTGCAGGATTGACCTCGGCCTCCACAGCCAGCCCGGGCTGGATGAGGGTGCCTGATAGCGTGGTGTCCCAGGAATAGGCCAGGGAGCTTTCATCTACCGCCGTGGGCACCGAGAGACCTGAGGGCGGGATGTTGATGGTCGAGAACAGCCCTCCGCCGTTGAACAGACGAACCTGCACCGTGGGAGCAACGGTGTTGGCCCGGTCGGCCACCACAAATACCCGCAGATAACCATCCCGTCCCTGAACCAGCGGGACCGATCCGCCGGCATCCTGCACACTCTGCGTCACGTACACCTTGGCTATGCAGAGATTCACGCTACCGTCGTTGGGGGGAGGATTGTAGTCCACGGTTGCGACGGTGGTACTCCGGGCCACGACGCTCACATCCTGGCTGTCGGGGCTGGCGGTGTGCGTGGCGCATCCGATCGAGGCGGCGTCGGCGGCCTTCACGGTGTAGACGCCGGGATCGAGGCCGGCCAACGTCGTCGTACCATCGACCGCCTGGTTGTATCCGCCGGGGCCGGTTACCGTGATTGCCGCGCTGCGACTGGTGCCCAGACCATTCACGTCCACGGTAAGGGTACCGGTGGCCTGGGAATAGAACACCGAGGCGGTGGACTGTGTGTTGCTAGCGGCAACGGTTACCGTCTGCGACGACGGGCTCGGATCATAGGTGGAGTTACTGACCGCCACCGCGGTAGCATTGATGGTATAGACTCCCGGCGTCACCTGAGTGAAGGTCTGAGTGGCTGAAACCGGTTGACTGAAGTTGTCGGGGCCAGTGACTGTCACTGCGGCTGACGTACCGTTGGGAAGTCCCAGGATGGTGACGCGAAGGCTTCCGGCACTCGGACCACTCGGACCGCCATCACAACCCAATACCAGCAATAAAAGAAGCCAGGCCGGATGCCTGCGGGCTGCGAGACTCATCGTGGCTCCTCGGCCATGCTCAATCCTCAGGGCGAATGAACTGCGGGAAGAACCATTGCGTTCTGCACCGGCCTGCGCTGCAATTACTCGCACCGTCCACCGCCCCGGGGCGCGGTATATCCCTGGAGCTGTGCCGTCTAACGTATGTTCCCGTGTCGTGTTAGCTCGTAGGAGCCGAACGAATACTCGACGGAGATCCGCCGGTATGAATGGGCCGCACCCTCAAACGGGTGACAACCGTGGGACTGAGCGTTTCAACGACGAAGGGTTCGGCAATACCCGCGCCAATGGCGGGGCCGGAGAGGTGAGGACTATTCGAGTGGGGAGTGAAGCAGAGTCTGCTGTTGCCTACGCGGCGCTGGAACCTCCGCCACGGCTGCGCATACAGCGGTAGACCTCAGCCAGAAGTCGCTCGGCGGGAAACGGCTTGGGGAGAATGCTGCAGGGCGTGGCGATGCCTAGCTCGGAAAGCGCCGCGGTGGCGTACCCGGACATCAAAACTACGGGCACATCGGGATGGGACTCGGCCACCGCCTGCATCAACTCCACCCCATTGACCCGAGGCATCACGATATCAGAGACGATCAGGTCGACCGTGACCTGTCCCGCCCGGATCATCTCGAGTGCTTCGTGTCCATCAGCAGCTTCCAGCACCTCGTAACCCTCGCGCTGCAGTACTCGCACGGCAAATCGACGCACCGCGGACTCGTCGTCCACTACCAGCACGTTTACCCCAGAGCCGGCGCGAGTCGGCGAGGAGTGGGAGAACTCGTCGAGGGTCTGCATATCTGGTCTTGTTGAGGGACGGGGACCAATGTAATGCGGGCTGAGGTCCGTCACCACCCCGAGAACCCGCGAGGGTTTGGTAGGACCCAGAGGCTTCCCGCCTATTCCGGGCGCCGGCCGACCCGCAGGGTCAGAGGCCAGCGGACCAGCCGGGAGCGCCGGTTGTCGCCCCACAGGGGCTGCAGCTCCCGTCCCAGCTCGGGTACCGGATCCGAGCCATTTGCCTCCCGGTAAAGTTGGGTGGCTGACCAGGTCCCGATGTATCCCAGCAACTGGTCCAGGGTCCAGTGCTGCTGCATCTGAAACTCCGGGTGCTCCAGCTCGGGGTACGGAAAGCTGATGGTGCTGTACCTGGCTTCCACGTGACATCGCTCGGGAGGCCAGTACGGCCCCACTACTTCGTGGTAGAACCGGGCCAGGACGGCATCCGCCGCCCGATCTTCGAGCATCTGGATGCCATAGGTCCAAACGCCCAGTACCCCCGCCGGTTTGAGAACGCGGGTCACTTCGGCGAAAAAGCGTTCCGGCTCAAGCCAGTGCAACGCCTGAGCGACGGTGACCAGATCCGCGGTCCCCGGCTGGAGCCCACTTTCATAGGCGCTACCGCGACGGTACTGGACGGAGGGGTGTGGGGGCGCCTGGGCCAGCATGGCGCTGCTGATGTCGGTGGCGATCACGTGGCGGAAATATCGGGCGAGGGGGATGCTGGCCTGCCCGCTTCCCGCGGCGCAGTCCCACGCCAAATCATGTCCGGCGGCCGCCCCCGCCAAGAAGGCGAACAACTCATCCGGGTAGGCCGGCCGCCGCAGCGCGTAGGCATCGGCAACCACCGAGAAGTGATCGGATGCTTTCACGGCGAGGCTGAAGCACCGGGTAGCGCGCTACGAGCACGGAGCAGCTTCATGACTTCCGGCACCGGCAAGGCTTCAACCGTTCCCCGGTTGGAAGACACGGTAGTTGCCATGAACAGAGAGTTGTAGATCGCCTCCTCGGTGGCCTCGGCCGCGGCCTGGAACAATCCAGACATGGCGTCGTTGCCCAGCTCGGGTGTGCTCCGTCGGAGCTCACCCATCCGACGCCGGACCTCCGGGCTGGTCGAGAAAGCGATCACGTAATCGCCCGAGCCGTTGTCCATTGAGGAGCCGGTTCGGCCTACCCCGATGAGGGCCCGGGTACCAAGCCGGCGAAGATTCCGGTCGGAAAGTGGGGCATCGGTGGCCACCACAACCATGATGGATCCTTTCGCTCCCTGCGGCTGGCCCCGCTGCCGTACGCCGCGCCGGTTCAGTCCGCGCCCGACGGGAACGCCGAGAATGTGGAGGTCGCCACCGAAGTTGGATTGGACCAGCACTCCCACCGTCCAGCGGCTGCCCGAATCGGCAACGACTCGGGAGGACGTGCCGATCCCGCCCTTCCAGCCAAACGCCACGGTCCCCGCGCCGGCGCCCACACTTCCCTCCTCCACTACGGTCGATGTCCGGGTGAGCGCCTGGCGGATGTCGTCCCGGCTGATCGGACGGCTCCTGATGGCGTTGAGCACGTATCCGTCGTTGGTTTCTCCCACCACCGGATTGATCGAGCGCACCTCGCTCATGCCGGGGCGCTCAAGCAGGTATTCCACCATCGCGTCCGCGGCTTTCCACACGCATAAGGTGCAGGTGAGAAGGATGGGCGTCTCCAACTCTCCCAGCTCGTTGACCTGGGTGCTGCCCAGCAACTTGCCGAATCCATTTCCCACCACGATCGCTGCGGGAACTCGCTCCAGAAAAAGATTGCCCGGATGGGGAAGGACCGCGGTGACGCCGGTGTGCACCGAGTCTCCCCGCACCACGGTTGTCTGACCGACCCGGACTCCCGCAACGTCGGTAATGGAATTGCCGGGTCCAGGGTCGAGAGTTCCCGGAACTACCCCGAGCGCCCGGGCACGAGTATGGGGTGGGGGTGAGCTCTGGGCCACGCCGCGGATCGGCAGCAACAGCAGCAGCGTCGTGAGAACCCGAGTGGTAATCATGGATCGGATGGAGACTCCCGCAGGCCCAGGGCCACCTCGAGCCGGTCGATAAACTCCACCTGGGCGGGATTGATTTTTTCTCTGGCCTGTCCCGGGCTGAACCAGGCGCAGCGATCTACTTCAGGAAAGGTGAGCCAGCGGCCCGAGCCGCGGGGCCACTCGGTTTTCATGGTGTTGCTGGTGACCTGAGTCGGATCGGCCTCGCCTTCCCAGGCCCAGGCGTGGACGATCTTGCCGGCCTTCTGCCGGACGGCACCGAGGGAGATAAACGGCCCTTCAGGCCGGATACCGGTTTCCTCCTGAAATTCTCGCTGTGCCGTAGAGAGCAGATCCTCGCCGGCCTCGGCCACGCCCTTTGGTAAGGTCCAGGCCCCCACGTCCCGGGCCTTCCAAAAGGGACCGCCCGGATGAGCCAGGAAAATTTCCAGACCGAGTGCCGGGCGTCGAAAGAGCAGAAGTCCGGCGCTGGGAGACGAGATCTTCAGGGCTGCACTCTCGTCGCGCAGAAATACCCCGCAGGATCCGGCAGGACGCGGTTGGACCCCTGGTCCTGGGCTACCGCCAACCCGGGCTCAGCCTTCCACCAGCCCCAGAATCCTTCTTTCGCCACCGCCGTAATCATGAGGTGTTCGGCATGGGAGTCGGCGCCCCCTGCTTCACCGAGACGAAGATGATTGCCCGCCAGCACGGCGCCTGGGTTCGCCGGATCCCGAGAGCTCGCGTTGGGACGCCAGGTGGTGTCGCCATGTTCGGTCTCCAGCCAGCCAACCAGATCCCGCACCGCGCCGCCTACGGCATGAGAGCGGGCGACGGAATCGAGGGGAACCAGGTGCAGCCGGCCGATGCTGGTTTGCCCCGCCGAAGGCTGAGTCTGTACTTGAATCAATTCGTAGTCCCCCGCCAGACCAAAGGCTCGGGCCGTGATCGGATGCTGGGCGGTTGCGGGAACGGCAGGTCCACACCGCTCCGGGGCGGCGGCGGGAGGGCCAGCCGAGTGACAGCCCAGGAGGCAACTACTCAGCGCAACCAGCTGGAGGAGGCGCGACGGTGGTTCCACGGTCAGCCCTGAACTGAGGTCGAGCCAAGGTCTGGGGGCATGCTGACGAGATTCCATCCCGGCCAGGATGGAACCAAACGAACGTATGAGGATTGTGGATTATTGGCCATAGCAGCCAATAGCCCATAGCCACAAAGAGTGGTAGGCTTAGAGAGATTCCTTCGACCTGAAACAATTATGAGCACACGACGTCTGCTGGGCCGCCGGCCCTCGACACCTGTCCGCACCACCACAGCATCCCGCCCAGGGCAGAGCCTTCCCTCCGAGCTGCTGGGCCAGACCTGCCGCCGGGTCGGCATCGTCAGCATCGTGTTTGCGTCGCTGTGGATCATCACACTTTTCCTGAACAATGTCGTGGCGGGCTGGCTGGGCCAGATGGCGTTCATGCAGGCGCTCTGGCCCTTTCCCGGCAACCTGGTTTCCACTATCGGCGTCGCGAGCTCTCTCGCGATGACGTGGCTGGCTCATCGGCTGAGTGGCAAACCGAGGCTCCTGGACGTCGGCGCGGGATATCTCGTTCTTCAATGCCTGCTGATTGCGATTCTGAGCCAGTGGGCG
>DASUVR010000013.1:0-2788 GCA_036378855.1 Gemmatimonadales bacterium
GTCATTCCAACACCGGCGTCAGCACGTCTCTGATCTTGCCTGCGAGCTGGTCAGGAGTGAATGGCTTGGCCAGAAAGTCGTCCACCCCCAGGTCGCCAAAGCGCTGCATCACCTCGACGTCGCCATAGCCGCTCATCGCCACAATCGGAGTGTTCGGCTGCATCCTGCGCAGCTCGGTGGCCGCTTCGGCTCCGCCCAGCTCGGGCATGGTCAGGTCCAGCAGGATCAGCCGCACATCGTCTCCCAGGTGGCGCAGCAGGTCCACTGCCTGTTGCCCATCCTCCGCCAACTCGACGGTGTACCCCGCCTCACCGAGGACATTCGACACCAGCGCGCGGATGCCCTCTTCGTCGTCTGCCACCAGGATGGTTCCGACGCCTCGGAGCCCGTGCTCCACGTGGAAATGCCCGCTCGTCCGATCTGGTCCATGTTGCTCCCGGGGCACCGGCAAGAGGACGGTGAACGTGGTGCCCCGGCCCAGCTCACTCCGAACGCTAATGGCTCCCCGGTGTCCTCGGACAATACCCAGGGCTGCCGACAGCCCCAGGCCGCGTCCCAGAAATTTCGTGGTGAAGAAGGGCTCGAATATTCGACCGCGGGTCTCGGGATCCATGCCGGCTCCGGTGTCGGTCACGTCGATCCGCACGTATTCACCGGTGACGATGGGGAAACCCTCGGTCCGGGGCCGCTCCCGTCGTTCCGTGAAATGTTCGGTCCGGATCCGGACGGTCAGAGTTCCCGGCTCGTCTCCGATGGCTTCACCCCCGTTGATCACCAGGTTCATCACCAGCTGCTGCAGTTGAGCCCGGTCGGCCTCGACCAGAGGACAGTCCTCCGGCACATCGATCACCAGGCTGATCTTCTTGGAAATGGAAGCACGGATCAGCGTGCTGACTTCACTCACCAGCTTGCAGAGGTCCACCGAAGAGATGACAAAGCGACCCTTGCCGGCGTAGGCCAGAAGCTGCCGGGTAAGGTCAGCCGCTCTCTGACTGGCCGAGAGTACGTCACCCATGAGTGAGGCGGCCTGTTCGGCCTTCCCCGTGTTGAGGGCTCGGCGAGCCAGCCCGGCATTCCCCATGATCCCAGTGAGCAGGTTGTTGAAGTCGTGTGCTATACCCCCGGCAAGTACTCCGATGCTCTCGAGCTTTTGGGATTGCTGCAACGCCGCCTCATTCTCTCGTTGAGCGGCTTCACTCGACTTCTGCTGGGTCAGGTCCCGGACCACCAGAACCGCACCCCTGATTGTGTTATCCGAAGGGATCGGGGCGACGGAAGAGCTGATCGGGACAAGCCTGCCGTCCTTGTGGAGGAAGAAGTCTTCTTCACTCCGCAGAGTCTCTCCCGTGCTCAGCACCTTCATGTGGGGGCATTCTTCACTGGACAACCAATTGCCGTCTGCCGCACGGCATCGGAGCCTGTCGTGCAGCAGCTCGCCCTCCAGCTCGCCCTGGGACCAGCCGAACATGTGCTGGGCACTGCGATTGATAAATGTCAGGCGGCCCTCCGTATCCACCAGCATCAACCCTTCGGCGGCATTGCTGGCAATGGCCTCCGCCAGATTGAGCTGGTATTGAAGCAGCTCCTCGGAGCGTTTCAGCTCAGTGTCGTCGCGGATGATCTTGGCTACTCCAGTTACCGTGGCCGCGCCATCGCGGAGGCCTACCATGACCCCATTGGCCCAAAATCGAGAGCCATCCTTTCGGATATGCCAGCGGGAGTCCTCGGCCCGGCCAGACTGGATCGCGGTACTGAGCTCATGTTCCGGAACGCCGTGGAGGTTGTCCTCAGGCGTGAACAGGAGAGTGCCGGAGCGACCAATGATTTCCGCCGGCTCATATAGGAAGATCCGCTGAGCACCGGGATTCCAGGTCTCTACGGTACCATCCAGGCTGAGATGGAACACGGCGTAGTCAACCGTAGACTCGAAGAGCTGCTGATAACGATCGTGCACCATGTTGGCACTCATCTGGGGGGTATTCCCGCTCGAGCCCGGTATGACCATCAGGCAACCTGCCTGGCTGAACAGGTCGGGGCTGTGACGTGGATACCCAACTCGTACAAGAACTTCGGACCGAATGTGAATGCGCTCACAGACCGGGTAACCGGCGATTGCTATGTTGAGCCCAGACTGATGGTGCAGATCACCTTAGCGGAGGAAATTCCATGCTGGTATGGCTTGCAGTCATCCTGCTGGTCGCCTGGCTCCTGGGTTGGGGAGTCTTTCATGTCGCGGGCGGCCTGATTCACCTGTTGCTGGTGATCGCGCTGGTCGTGTTCCTGATCAACTTCATCTCGGGCCGTCGAACGGTCTAGGTACTCCCGGGAGACAGACAGGGGGATTCGTTCCCCCTGTCCTCACCCGCCTATCACCCCTGGCGATTGCTATGGCCGGTAGTAAGTTGCGGCATGCTTACCGCTTCCCCATCAACCCCCATGCGGCGAGGCTGTGGCAGGGCCTGACACCACTACCGAGCCCAGGCGAGTGGTTCTTGTAGTCGACGACGAGCAAGGCCTGCGGGAGTTGGTATGTCGTACCTTGCAGGCTGAAGGCTTTACTACGCTGGAAGCCGCCCATGGAGCCGAGGCGCTGGAAGTTATGGAAGGCGCCCCCGAGCCGGTGGACCTGGTAATAACTGACGTGGTCATGCCCGGAATGGACGGCCCGACCATGGTTCGCGAAGCGCGCAAGACGCGACCAGACCTCAAGATCCTCTTCATGTCGGGTTATGCCGAGGAGCAGCTCCGCAAATCGATCGACATCGAGAACGTCAATTTCCTGCCCAAG
>DASUVR010000014.1:0-9787 GCA_036378855.1 Gemmatimonadales bacterium
GGTAACTCCTTCCGCCGACGCACCGCCCGCGAGCGCGAGCGCATCGGTGATGCTCATGGTCAGGTCCACCGGATAGGTCCCTGGACGCATGACCGACCCCCAAATGGTGATGCGGCGCAGAACCGATACCCTGATCGACGGGTTCTGCAGGTACTGGCTGTACTTGTGCACCAGCAGACGTTCCAGCGAGTCAGGCCGGATCCCGGTCACCTGCATCGGACCCAATTTGGGGAATACTGCCACACCCTCGTTATCCACCTGAACGGTGTCGGACAGATCCGGCTCGCGCCAAATCTTCAGGTGGATCAAATCACCAGGCCCCAGGCCGCTCGAAGCAACCGCCGCGCTATCCGCGACCTGCCTTGTTTGCGAGAGCACCATTCCCGGACTGAGCGCGAGAAAGGAAGCGAGAAGAATTTCGCGAGCGGCAGATGTGAAGAATTGCCTCCGTGCTGCACACACGCTAGCGCGAAACTGTCGCCGAGGCGACGTGGGGGCAGCCGCTGGCGGGGGGAGTAGCAACCTCAAGAACAACCTCGTGGACTTCTAGCGCCGAGCGACGGAGCGCGGCCCCGGAGTGGCTTAAATGACCTATAAGGATCTTGCCGCCTAACATGCGCCAACTTCTCAACGTCCGCAAGACGTTCCCCGGTCACGAGTTCGTGACGGGTGCGGTGCATCTTGGCAGGCTTGCGGCGCCACTCTGCCGCAGTAGCTTCTCATTTGATACGAAATCACTCCCCTTTGCAGCTCTGCCACCGGCCACTAAAACGTGACTTCTCTGGTTCTCCACTTCCATTTGATGCTCGGGTCACAATACGAGGTTCACTATTTCGACCCCCGAGGCTGAGCAGGAGTCATTCCCTACCCTGCCACGATCGGCCGAACTGAAAGCACGGGGTCGGGAGCCTCTCCGGATAGCGGATCGGGGTTCGAACGAGAACGACCGCCTGCTGGAGATCGGCCCGGACAAAGGAGCCTTCAGCATCGACCTGGTCGAGCTCTGGAGTTACCGGGAGCTCCTCGCGCTACTAGTCTGGCGTGATATCAAATCTCGGTATTCGCAGACGGTACTCGGTGCCGGCTGGGCGGTTCTCCAGCCAGTGCTCACCATGGTGGTATTCACCGTGATCTTTGGCCGCCTGGCCCGTCTGCCGTCCGACGGGGTGCCCTACCCCGTGTTCTCGCTGGCAGCACTGGTGCCCTGGAGCTACTTCTCCTCGTCGCTGACCGGTAGCAGCAACAGCCTTGTCAATAGCCGCCCCTTGTTGACCAAGGTGTACTTTCCCCGCCTTCTGATTCCAGCGGCCTCGATTCTGGCTATGCTGGTCGACTTCGCCATCGCCTTCCTGGTGCTGTTGCTGGTCATGCTGGGGTTTGGCCTCCCTCCTCGAGTAGAGTCGGTGTGGATCGTACCGGCGGTGTTGATCATCCTCTCGATGACAGCGATGGGCGCCGGCAGCTGGCTGGCAGCCTTGAACGTGCAGTACCATGACGTGAGATATCTGAGCCCTTTCCTGGTTCAGGTGTGGATGTACGCATCTCCCATCGTGTACTCCGTAACCTTGGTGCCCAAGACGTATCGGTCGATCTTTGCCGCGAACCCGCTCGCCAGCGCGCTTTCGGCTTTCCGGGCCGCACTGTTGGGAACGCCGGGCCCTACTGGAACCGAGATGGGCATCTCCTTTGTTGCAGCCCTCGTCATTCTCGTCGCCGGTGTATGGTACTTCCGGCGAACGGAACGCGTCTTCGCTGACGTAGCCTAAACAAAACTCCTATGCCGATCGCGATTCGAGTGGAAGGGATCGGAAAGCAATATCGGATTGGTGCCCGGCACCTCCGCCCCCGGACCATGCGCGAAGCGGTCGGCCGAGCTCTGACCGCACCCCTGCATAATCTCCGCCAGTTGCGGCGCCACAGCCGCCTGGACGGTGGGGAACAGGTCGATGCCATATGGGCCCTGCGGGATATCTCATTCGAGCTGAAGGCGGGCGATGTCCTTGGAATCGTTGGACGGAATGGTGCCGGCAAGAGCACCCTGCTCAAAGTGCTTTCCCGAATTACTAGCCCCACGACGGGACGGGCCTGGGTAGACGGCCGAATCGGATCGCTGCTGGAAGTGGGAACCGGCTTTCACCCTGAGCTCACGGGCCGCGACAACCTCTACCTCTACGGCGCGATTCTAGGCATGGAGCGGCAGTACATTAGGAATCGATTTGATGAGATCGTCGCCTTTTCCGGCGTAGAGCAGTTCATTGACACGCCGGTAAAGCATTATTCCAGCGGCATGTATTTGCGATTGGCGTTCGCGGTGGCTGCTCATCTGGAATCCGAGATCCTGGTGGTGGACGAGGTGTTGGCAGTAGGGGACGCCGAGTTCCAGAAGAAATGTCTGGCGAAGATGAGTCAGGTGTCGAGTGAGGGCCGGACGATACTTTTTGTCAGCCACGATCTCAGCGCCGTTCAGCGGATGTGTCCTCGATCCCTCCTCCTCCAGAGCGGCCAACTGATTGGGGACGGGCCTACTGAAAACATTCTCCGCAGCTATTTGGCGCTCTCCCCCGAGGCCCCGGAGCCCTGCCAACGAATCGAACTATCTGGGGCCCAGCGCAGCGGCACCCATGAAGTACAAATCAATGCCGTGCAATTTCGTAGCGACGATGCCGCTATAGAGTTTCGTCCCTACCCCGACGGTCCGCTCGATCTGGACCTGGACCTCGTCTCCAACGGCAAGATCACCGTTGGGAGCCTGGGAATCAGCCTGCACGACCAGCAGGGCGCCCGGCTCCTCAGCGCCGACACCCTGTCCCTTGGGGTTGTGACTGAAATCCAGCCGGGACGCAACACCGTCAGGCTGAGAATCGAGGCGCTGCATCTGAACCCTGGGGTCTATTATGTCACCTTGTGGGCCAGTGGACGCCAGGGGCGGCGTGTCTTCGACCGAATAGAGTCGGCGTTTGCCTTGCATGTGGCCGAACGGGGCCCCGGTCCACGAGGCCAAAGGGGTCCGACTACTTGCCGGTTGCAGGTGGTTTCCGGCTAAGCGACAAGGGCGCGGCCTCAGAGCACTTACCGAAGGCGTTTTTAGGAATAGATTGGTCCGGGAAGTGTCAGCTTACTGTCACAAGTCGAGACTTCACGCGGCTCACTAGATACCGCGAAGCCTCTGGCTTTGGTGTCGATTGACGCCCGTAGGATCTGCTCCGGCCAGGCAAGGCCGACCTCCGGTTCAGAGCGACTCGCAGATTCGAATTCAATAGTGCCTGTCTGCAGTCAATGACCAGCGATCTCTGCGAATAGCAGAGCGCAATGAAACGTCTCGCCCAGCTTTAGCCGGCGTAATCATGTCAAGTATCGACGGTTGAAGGATCGGCACCAATCCCGAATCCAGTCATGGCTCCGCGCATTCAGCCATCAGAATCGTTCATCGAGTTCAGCCTGGCGGAGGTCGAGCAATCGATCCCGCGTCGTTTCGAACGCCAGGTAGAGCGCTATTCCGAGCGTCGCGCCATCAAAGTGGGTAACTCCACTTTGACCTACGGCGAACTCAACCGCTTGGCCAACCGCGTCGCCTGGGCAATTCAGGCTCATGGGAGTGCCCCGGACGAGCCGATCGCGCTCCTGCTCGACCACAGCGCTAACCTCATAGCAGCCCTCCTCGGCGCGCTGAAGGCGGGCAGGATTTACCTGCCCCTCGATCCGTCATACCCCGTCGCCCGCAATACCTACATTCTGGAGGACGCCGGGGCCTCTCTAATCGTGACCGGCGACCGGCACCTTGCCCTGGCCACCGAGTTCAACGTTGCTGGGCTCCCGATTCTCAACCTCGATCGATTGGACTTGACACTCGCGGACACCAATCTGGACCTCGAGGTCCAGCCTGACACACCGGCGTACATCCTCTATACCTCCGGGTCGACCGGTCGCCCCAAAGGGGTAGTCCAGAGCCACCGCAATGTCCTCTGGGACATCCGGGAATACACCAACACTCTCCGCATTTCCCGGGACGAGCGGATGACGCTGCTTTACTCCTGCAGCGTAAACGGATCCGTCCGCGGGATCTTCGGCGCACTGCTCAACGGCGCCTCGCTCTACCCGCTGGATGTCAAAGAACAGGGTCTGAACGGCCTGGCGGAACTGCTGATCCGCGAGGAGATCACCTTCTACCACTCGGTCCCGTCGGTCTTCCGCCACTTCGTGGCCACGCTGAAGGGCGTGGAGCACTTCCCGAACCTTCGACTTATTCGGTTCGGCGGCGAGCGCGTCCTTGCGAACGACGTTGAGTCATACCGGAAGCACTTTCCTGACGACTGCCTGCTCTACACCGGCATGGGCGCGACCGAGACCGGTCACTTGCGACACTTCTTCCACGACAAGCGCACACCTATCACCGGAAGCGTTGTTCCGGCGGGCTATGCCGTGGAGGGGAAGGAGGTACTGCTGTTAGACGGGGCCGGCCGCGAGGTCCCCGCCGGGGAGACAGGCGAGATCGCCGTACGGAGCCGGTACCTAGCGCTTGGTTACTGGCGCAAGCCAGACCTCACCAGGGCTGCCTTCCTGAGCGACCCCACAGGTGGACCGGAGCGCATGTTCCGCACCGGCGACATGGGTCGGTTGCACCCCGACGGTTGTCTCGAACTGCAGGGGAGAAAGGACTTCCAAGTCAAAGTCAGAGGCTACCGCGTCGAAGTCGGCGAAATCGAGGCCGTCCTCCTTAGCCTGGTCGGCGTGAGAGAGGCCGTCGTTGTGGCGCGCGAGGAGGGAACGGGAGAGGCGCGGCTCATCGCTTACGTCGTGCGCCAGTTGGGGCGGGCGACCACAATCGCGGAGCTTCGGCGGCTCATGCTCGAGCGGCTGCCCACCTATATGGTGCCTGTGGTGTTCGTATGGGTGGACAATTTGCCCCTGCTGCCGAACGGGAAGCTCGATCGTCGATCGCTGCCCGAACCGGCTCGGGTCAGTCCCGAACGAGACCATCCGTTCGTCTCCCCGCGGACTGCCATCGAGGAGGCCGTGGCGGCCATCTGGGGCGAGGTCCTCGGGGTAGAGTCTGTTGGCGTCGATGATCACTTTCTCGAGCTCGGCGGCACCTCTTTGCGGGCCACGCAGGTGATGGCCCGTCTGCGGTCGACCCTTGGAGTCCACCTGCCGCAGCGCACGCTGTTCGATGAGCCTTCGCTGGCGGAGTTCGCGGCCCGCGTGGCAGCGGCGCGGCAGCCCGATCTGGGTGCACGAGGAACAGCAGCGATCGCGCGCATCCCCTCGGATACGCCTGTGCCACTCTCCTATGCGCAGCAACGAATGTGGTTTTTCAACCAACTGGAGCCGGACAACTGGCTGTACAATCGGTTGTTTGGCCCTCTGGGGATGTCATCGAGACCGTGCGCCTGCCGGTGGCGCGGGCCACTGGATCGCCGTGCGCTCGAACTGAGCCTCGGGGAGATCGTGCGGCGGCACGAAGCGCTCCGGACCCGCTTCCCCTATACCAGCACTGGCGTGGTGCAAGAGATTCTGCCGGCCACTCCGTTCCATCTCCCGGTCGAGGATCTTAGCGAGCTCGCAGCGGATGATTGTGAGCGCTCCGCCCGCGAGCGCGTGCTAGCGGAGTACCACCGGCCTTTCGATCTGACGGACGAGCCGCCGTTTCGCGCCGTCGTCCTCCAGCTTGGCCCAGAGGACTATGTCCTCGCCGCAGTCATCCACCACATCGCTTACGATCGGTGGTCCAGGGGTATTCTGCTTCGGGAGCTGGCCCTTCTGTACACGGCGTACTCCGCAGGTGAAGCGTCCCCCCTCCCTGAGCCTGCGCTGCAGTACCGGGACTACGCGTCCTGGCAACGAGAGCAGGTGGAAGGAGGGGCGTTGAGGGCGGAACTGGACTATTGGCGGGAGCAGCTGCGCGGGGCATCGGACCCATTGCAGCTGCCGACTGACCGCCCTCGTCCGGCCTTGCCGAGCCACGAGGGGGGTTGCTGCTCGATTCCACTGTCAGCCGAGTTGATCGAGCGGCTCGAGCTTCTCGGCCACTCCGAGCGAGCCAGTCTCATGATGGTGCTCGTGGCTGGTCTTCAGGCTCAGCTATCGGGATATACCGGCCAGATGGAAGTGTCGCTGGGTCTGGCGGTTGCCGGGCGTACCCGACTGGAGCTCGAAGAGATGGTGGGCTGCTACACCAATACGCTGGTGCTCCGCACGGACCTTTCGGGCGATCTCACGTTCCGCGATCTCCTCCGCCGGGTACGCGGGGACACCCTCAAGGCGTATGCCCATCAGGAGCTTCCCTTTGAGCGGTTGGTCGAGGAGCTACGCCCACAGCGAGCTCCGGGCTATCACCCGTTCTTTCAGGTGCTGTTCAACTACCTGGAGGTTCCCCGCCAGGCGACGGAAATTCCCGGAGTACGGATCGAAGATTTTCAGGTCGGTCTCGACACAGCCTTGGTCGACCTGTCTGTGCACGTCGAGCGGACTGACGCAGGGACGACATGTTACTTCACCTACAGCTCGGACCTGTTCGATCACGCCAGAGTCGCTCGGTGGGTCGGGGATTACCGGGCTTTGCTCGAGGCCGCGGTTTGCCATCCGGAGCTACCGCTCTCGATCCTGCCGCCGCGGGGTCGAGGCGATAGGAAGAACGCAGAGGACCTGCTGGCGGAGCTCGAGGAGATGTCGGAGGAAGAAGCTGAACGGGCCCTTGGTATAGAGGCATCGCCTCAGACCGCCAAGGCACCTCCGGGCGGAGGCGCCGAATAATGGTGAGTATCCCGCGCTTGGTTGGTGCCGGCATGCCCGCGAGCAGACCTCAGTGACCAACGCATGCAGTTACCTGAATAGAGATGAGGACAAGTCATGAGAAGCGCTGAAGACCGGGGCCCCGCCCTGAAGAAGCCGGCTCTGGGAGCTCGCAAGGGGATCAGCATCTCAGAGGATGCGCTGATATCAACCGCGGCTCTGGGAGTCGAAAACCCGCTGCCCTTGGTTGTCGAGTCCCGAGGGGATGGGCTCGATCTCGAGCGCTGGGCTGCGGCACATCGGGATCAGCTTAATCATCAGCTCCTGGCCACTGGGGGCATCCTGTTCCGGAACTTCCGTCTGACGTCGGAAGCGGAGCTCGAGCGATTCATCCAGGCACTGTCCGGAGAGCCCCTGGAATACACCTACCGGTCTACTCCGAGAAAGCGGGTCGCCGGGAAGGTCTACACCTCCACCGAATATCCAGCCGATCAGTTCATCCCGTTGCACAACGAGATGTCCTACACTCGCAACTGGCCGATGAAGATCTGGTTCCTTTGTTTGAAGGCGGCTCAGGAGGGCGGGGAGACTCCGATCGCTGACAGTCGGCGGGTCTATCAGCGGCTCGACCCATCCCTCCGGGAGCGGTTCGCCCAGAAGCAGGTGATGTACGTCCGAACCTACGGAAGTGGGTTAGACCTGTCATGGGAGGAAGTCTTCCAAACATCCGACAAGAGCGCCGTGGAAGACTACTGCCGCACCGCAGGCATAGATTTTAACTGGGTTGGAGAACACGGCCTGCGGACGAGCCAGGTCTGCCAGGCAGTCGCGACCCATCCGCATACCGGCGATGTCGTGTGGTTCAATCAAGCTCACCTCTTCCACGTGTCGAGCCTGCCCCCGGCTGTCCGGGATTCTCTCCTCTCGTCGTATGGCGAGGAAAACCTCCCTCGCAACGCCTATTACGGCGACGGCACCGCTATCGAGCTGCCGGCGCTGGACGCGATCCGGGAAGCTTATAGGCAGGAAACCGTCACGTTCCCCTGGAGGGAAGGCGACGTCTTGATGCTCGACAACATGCTCGCCGCACACGGTCGCACCTCCTTCGTAGGGTCCCGGAAGGTCGTCGTGGGTATGGCCGAGGCCTATAACGCCCAGGTTACCTGACATAGGAACCGGAGAGCCCATGCCGCAACGCGCGATCGAGGGATTTCGGCTGTCTCCGCAGCAGGCCCGGTTGTGGCTGCTGCTGCAGGCTGATTCCGATGCTGCCTACCGAGCCGACGGCGTGATCACCATCGAGGGAGATCTCGACTGCGAGCTGTTGGCGCTTGCAATGACGGACGTTGTCCGGAGGCATGAGATCCTCCGGACTACGTTCCGGCAGTTACCGGGAATGCGTTTTCCGCTCCAAGTAATCTCTCCGCCAGAAGTGCAGGAGCTTCATCGGCACGACCTGAGTGCTGCGGCTCCCGAGCGGCAACAAGCCGAGGTCGACCGGATACGCGCGGAAGCGAGCACGATGCCATTCGACCTCGAGCAGGGTCCTCTGTTCCGACTCGCCCTCGCACAACTCTCGTCCAAGCGGCACGTCCTGCTGATGCAACTGTCATCTCTCTGCGCCGACGCGGCCACCCTCCGGAATCTGGCGAGGGAGATCAGCCGCTGTTACTCGATCCGGACTACCGGTGGCGAGCATCGGGATGAGCCACTCCAGTACGCCGATTGCGCTGAATGGCTCAATGAGCTGCAAGAAGCAACGGACGACCCTATGGCCGACGGCAGAGCCTACTGGAAACTTCAGGATCTCCAGGCGCTTTCCCTCTCTCGGTTGTCCTCACGCGAGCAATCGTCGCTCGAGAGGAGTTTCAGTGTCAGACGTATGACCCTCGATTTGCCTTCCGATCTGTTTGAAGCGGTGGCGAAGCGTGCTGCGGAGTGTGAGAGCTCGCTCCCGATGTTTCTGCTAGCCTGCTGGCAGATACTTCTTGCGCGCCTGAGCGGACAGTCCCAACTCGTAGTCGGCTGCGTCTACGACGGTCGAGTACAGGACGAATTGCAGAGTGCTCTCGGGCTGTTCGCCAGACATCTGCCGCTGCGGTGCCATCTTCCCCAACACCTCCCCTTCCGAGAGGTGCTCAACCAAGTCACGGAGTCATGGCGAGAGGCGCGACGGTGGCAGGATGCATTCTCTGGGAAGGACATCCCCGGAGTGCGGGGTGGTGGGTCTCAGCCGGCCTTCATACCGGTCTGCTTCGAGTTCGAGGAACAGGCGGACTCCCAAGCAGTCGCCGACGTCACCTTCTCGCTCGTCGATCATCACTCGTGCATTGATCAATTCGAGCTAAAACTTCGAGCTGTGCAGCGGGGGAGCAGCCTCAGCCTAGAGCTACACTACGACACTGAGCTGTTCTCCGACGACGAGATGGACCGTCTGAGTGAGCGCTTCGTAACGGTAGCGTCAGCCGCGGCTAGATGCCCGGACGCTAGTGTCGCGGAGCTTGAGGTCCTGGGTCACGCCGAGCGCCGAAGGGTGCTCTTCGACTTCAATCCAGCCGGTGCCGAGGAGTTCTCGCGCGGTACCATCCACCGCCTCTTCGAGCAGCAAGCCGTCCAGACTCCCGACCGCATCGCGGTAGTGTGCGGGGGCCGCCGCCTGACGTACGCGGAGCTCAACGCCCGCGCCAATCAGCTCGCGCACTACCTCCGTCGTTGCGGCCTTCGCCCCGACGTGCCGGTGGGACTCTTTCTGCCGCGTTCTCTGGACCTGGCCGTAGCCGTCATGGGTGTGCTGAAAGCCGGTGGGGCCTGGCTGCCGCTTGATCCCAATTATCCCAAAGACCGCCTCGCCTTTCTGCTAGCCGATGCGACGGTGCCGGTGCTGGTGACCCATGAAGTGCTGGCTCGGGAGCTTCCGCAGCAGAGCGCACGAACCGTCGCCCTGGACGCCGACTGGTCCTCAACCTCGCTCCTTGACGCCGCTGACAACGAGGCAGGACCAGAGCGATCCAATCTGGCCTACGTGGTGTACACCTCGGGCTCCACCGGGGGCCCTAAG
>DASUVR010000015.1:0-6336 GCA_036378855.1 Gemmatimonadales bacterium
CCGGGCGTTACAGCCGCGTAACAAGTCGGGAAGGACGGGATCCCGATCTTCTCGTCTCTCATCCGGAGGTGATCATGCCCCTGACAGCCGAACCGAGTGCAACAAGGGAAAAGACCCGGGTGCTGGCTGGCGTCACGATAATCGACACACCGCTCATCAGTCGGGCAATGGAATATGCCCGCATCCACTCCGAACCCTATCTCTTCAATCATGCTGTCCGATCCTGGCTGTTCGCGGTCCGGCTGGGACAGCTGCAGGAGGTAGCTCACGACGCGGAGGTTGTCGCCGTCGGCACCCTGCTCCACGATCTGGGGCTCACCAGCAGCTTTACCGGCCCCAAGCGGTTCGAGATAGAAGGAGCAGACGCCGCCCGAACCTTTGCCCGTAAGGAAGGTCTCGACGACCGCCGGCTGCAGCTGATCTGGGACAGCGTCGCCCTGAATTCCACGCCTTCGATCGGCCTCTTCAAGGAGGCGGAGGTGGCGCTCTGCACCGCCGGAATAGGGGTTGAATTCGGATTTCAGTACGACCGGATCCCACCCCCCGAAATGCAGAACATTCTGGCCGCATTCCCCCGCCTGGAAATGAAGCGGTGCTTCAAGGATGCGATCTGCCGGATCGTCAAGACCAAGCCGGAGACCACCTACGACAATTTCGCCGGCGATTTCGGGGAGCGTTTCGTGCCTGGCTATCAGCGGCCGTCCACCGTGGATTTCCTGATGAACGCCCCGTTCGAGGACTAAGACACATGAACATCGTCACCCTTACACTGTTTCACACCATCATCAGCATTGTCGCCATCACGGCCGGTCTGGTTGTCGTGGGCGGGCTCATCGCCGGAGTGCGCATCGATGGGTGGATCGGGATCATCTCCTTGATCGTCCTGCCCTTCGTGATCGCCGCCCGATACTGGAAACACCTGGGTGGCCCGTGGCGCGGCATCTACGTGATAGGGACGGTGCTGGTCCTCTACCTGAACTTTTTCGTTCTCATGGTGCAGCTGTTCCGCCGGATACCGGCTCTGCTCGCGGCTGCTCCCAAGCAGACGGAGCCGCCCTTCGTTCTGTCGCAGCTCCTGGTACTGGCGCTGTTCGTGTGGCTGGGCCTGGCCGCGTTCCGGCGGTTCCGTCCCCAGATCGTAGTAACGACCAAGCAGGCAACGGCCCCCAACGTTTTTCAAGGAGCACATTCATGAGCACCATCACCACGAAGGACGGCACCGAGATCTATTACAAGGACTGGGGCGAGGGTCCCGTCGTCACCTTCTCGCACGGCTGGCCGCTGAATGCAGACATGTGGGATGCCCAGATGCTATTTCTGGTGCACAACGGCTTCCGCACCATCGCGCACGACCGCCGAGGCCACGGCCGCTCCAGCCAGGCCTCGAGCGGGAACGACATGGACGGCTATGCCGACGATCTGGCGGCCCTCATCGAAGCCCTGGATCTCAAAGACGCCACCCTGGTGGGCCACTCCACCGGCGGCGGCGAAGTCGCCCGGTACATCGGCCGCCACGGAACCGAGCGGGTGGCTCGGGCAGTTCTGATCGCCGCGGTGCCACCCCTCATGCTGAAGACCCCGGCCAATCCCGAAGGTCTGCCGATCGAGATTTTCGATGGGTTGCGGACAGGCCTCTTCAACGATCGCTCGCAAACCTACCGGGATTTCGCCGCCGCGTTTTACGGCGCGAACCGCCCGGGAGCGAAGGTTTCGCAGGGGGTGCTGGATCAGTTCTGGCTCTGGAGCATGCAGTCGGGACTGAAGAACGCGTATGAGAGCATCAAGGCGTTCTCCGAGACCGATTTCACCGAGGACCTGAAGAAGTTCGACGTCCCGACCCTGGTGCTCCACGGCGAGGACGACCAGATCGTTCCAGTGAAGAACTCGGCGGTCAAGTCAACCCGGCTGATCAAGGGCGCAAAGGAGATCTACTACCCGGGCGCACCGCACGGCATCACGGCCACCCATGGGGATCAGATCAACGCCGAGCTGCTTGCGTTCCTGCGAAGCACGCCGGAAAGGGAACCGCGGGGTGAGCGCAAGATGGCCGGAGCGTCTGCCGCCGGGCGATAGAGGCGAGCTCGAGGTCCCGGGTTCAGGCGTCAATGGAGCGAAGTAAGGGACGGCGGCGGCGACTTCATCGAGCACCGCCGCCGTTCGCATCCGCTCAGCGCGAGTAGGCCAACCAGCGGTAATGTGATGGAGGTGGTTGCCGCACCGGCGGTACTTTCAGCATTGGGCAACTATTCACAGGAGCATGCCTCATGACTTCCGCTCAGCCGAGCTCCCCCGTGTCGGCCCCCACATCGAGCTTCAGTTTTCACGGGGTTCGCTACCTCGTGAGCGATGTGCAGCGAGCCGTCACTTTCTACACCACGCACCTGGGCTTTACCCTCGAATATCAACAGCTGCCCGCCTTCGCTACCGTAGCACTCGGGCCCTTGAAGCTGCACCTGAGTGGTCCCGCCGCATCGGGTTCCCGCCCGGTGAAAGGGCAGCGCCAGGAGCCCGGCGGCTCCAACCGAATTACGCTCAGGGTGCCTGACCTGCCGGCCCTGATTGCCGAGTTAGGGCAGGCCGGACTGCACTTCCGCAACGACATGGAGGTGGGGCCCGGAGGCAAACAGATCCAGGTGCTCGATCCGGACGGAAACCCGATCGAGCTGTTCGAACCGGCGGGCTGAGCTGGATTTGTTCCGGGGACTGGCATTGGACGATGCCACGAACCTTTGCGAGAATTCACGTTCTCCTGGCCAGAGAAGAACCGGTTGGCGTGGTCATCCGGCGCGGACCATCCAAACAGGTGTGCACCGTACAGTGGGATCGAAGAGACGACAGCTTCCAGCTAGGCCAGTGGCTTCGGGGAAGGATTTACGAGCGCCGTAGCGACGTGTCTCCCGACGGACAGCACTTGATCTACTTTGCGATGAATGGGAAGTGGAGCTCCGAATCCAGGGGATCCTGGACCGCGATCTCGAGGGCGCCGTACCTGAAGGCGCTGGCGTTTTTTCCCAAAGGCGACTGCTGGCATGGCGGCGGACTGTTTACCGGCAACCAGTCGTATTGGCTCAACGATGGTTATGGCCATTCGGAGCTGGGGAATTCGCAGGATCTCAAGCGCGATCTGGAATTTCGACCCTCAGGGTCAGTCGGCGGTGAGTGTCTCAGCGTCTACTATCCGCGGCTCCGGCGGGACGGGTGGACATTCATCGAGCGAGTCAGCCTGGCGAAGTGGAAGGACTTCGATGTCTTCGAGAAGCCGCTGAGCGCCGGATGGGTGTTGCGAAAGATCGCGCACGCCGAGCTCGGCGCGCCGGTGGGTAAGAGCTGTTAGGTATCCCGATTGGGAGTGGGCGGAGCTCGATGGTCAACGGCTCGTGTGGGCGGAAAAGGGAAAGCTGTTTGCAGGCCAGATAGGCGAGGAAGGCCTCGCGGACGAGGCGCAGCTCTTCGACTTCAACAGGATGTCCTTCCAGCCAATTGAAGCGCCATACTGACAGCGTGTAGTCCTCCCTCCTACGCCTGCCCTCAACAGAATCTCTCTTCGTCTTCCTTCTTCCGCTGATGCCGGTGGCTCAGCCGGTATCCCATTGTTCACCCCTCGATGCAGGAGCGGGCGGTACTCATCCATCAGAGGAAGGTGCGGCAATGATCAGCACGAATCGAAGCTTCGGAGTCACGGCGATGCTGCTGCTCACGGGGGCGCTGGCCGGTTGCAGCAGCAGCGACGGAAGCAACGTTGGAGGCGGCCCCGACCCGGCCGCCCTCTCGGCGGCAGCCTCAGAGCCCAGCGGCAACGGACAGTCCGGCCCGGCAGGACAGGATCTCACCAATCCCTTGCGCATCGTGGTGCTTCGGGGAGCCACTCCTGCCGCCGGTGCCGTAGTCACCTGGAGCGCGACCGGTGCCGGAGCGTCCATGACTCCGAGCAGCAGCACCACCGGAGCCGACGGAATCTCGACCAGTGTCTGGCACCTGGGAACTGCGTCCGGCGCGCAGAGCGCTCAGGCCATGGTGAGCGGCGCCGACGGCTCGCCGGTGCGATTCACCGCGACCGCGACCGCGACCGGGAATCCCGGCGGAGGACCCTCTCCGGTCGAGATCCAGCTGGTCACCGACGGCAGCGACAACCGCTTCGAGCCGGCCAGCGTGACGGTCCCGGCCGGCACCACGGTCACCTGGAGATGGGTGAGCGGGTTCCACAACGTGGTGCCCACGGGTGCCCCGACCTTCACCGGCAATGGAGCGCCGGTCTCGGCTCCGACCACATTCTCCCAGACCTTCTCTACGCCCGGCACGTACCTGTACTACTGCGTCGTCCACGGCACGCCGAGCTCCGGGATGCGCGGCACCATCGTGGTCCAGTGATCCGGTCCAACCTGGTGTAGTCCGGCGTCCTACGCCGGACTACCGTTCCTGGCAGTTGACCGCCACCGGAACGGGCCGTACCCTCACTTCATCATCATGGATACCACTCTCGACATCGTACCCGCGGGGTTGGCACTGCTCGACTCCGACGGCATGGTGCTCAGTGCCACGCCGGGATTCAGCCGGGTGCTGGGCTTCGACGAATCGCCGGTGGGGCATGAGCTGGGCGACCTGCTGTGCACCCTGGATGACTCCGAGGGAGTGGAAAGCGCGCTCGATGAATTGAGCCGGGGCGAGGCGGTCGAGCTGGAGGCGTGGTGCTGGCGCGGTCCCCAAGGACCAGCGGCGGTCTGCGTAATCGCGGCGCCATTGGAGCTGGAGAATCAGCGGGCGGTTTCCTACTGCCTGGTACGGGACGTCACCGACCAGCGCCTGGCCGCGGAGGAGCACGCTCGCGCTCTGTCGCTTCATCAGGCCACGCTCAAGTCCATGACCGACGGGCTGCTGGTGGTGGATCCCGCAGGCGGGGTGCTGAGCTTCAACCAGCGCTTTCTCGAGATGTGGCGGATCACTCCGCAGGCCGCCGCGTCGGGGCGCGACGCCGACCTGTTGAGCGCCGTGCTGCACCAGCTGGAGGATCCGACCGGTTTCATGCAACGGGTCACGGAGCTGTACGCCGATCCCGAGGCGTCGTCCTCCGACGAAATCCGGCTGGCGGATGGCCGAGTGTTCGACCGGCGATCCGAGCCGCAGCGGCTCGCCGGCCGCAGCGTGGGCCGGGTGTGGAGCTTTCGGGACATCACCGCGTCGCGCGAGGCAGCGGAGGCGCTCCGGGAGAGCCAGTCTCTGCTGGAGCTGTTCTTCTCCCAGTCGCTCGACGGCTTCTTCTTCATGATGCTGGACCAGCCGATCGCGTGGAACGACACCACCGACAAAGAGGCCGCCCTCGACTACATCTTCAGCCACGAGCGGATCACCAAGGTCAACGCTGCCGTGCTGGCACAGTTCGCCGCCCGGGAGGATCAGCTGATCGGACGCACGCCGGCAGAGCTGCTGGCCCATGACATCCCGGGCGCCCGCGCCCGCTGGCGCGAATTCCTGGATGCGGGACATCTGCATCAGGAGACCGACGAGCGGACTCTCGATGGCCGCCCCATGATCATCGAGGGCGACTACATCTGCCTGTATGATCGTGACGGCCGCTTCATCGGCCACTTCGGGATTCAGCGGGACGTGACCCAGCGCCGCCAGGAGGAGAACGAGATCCTGCGCTCCCGCCAGGAGCTGCGCGACCTGACGGCCCGGCTGCAGCTGGTGCGGGAAGAGGAGCGCACCTGTATCGCCCGCGAGGTCCACGACGAGTTGGGCCAGTCGCTGACCGCCCTCAAGTTCGACCTTGCGTGGCTCAAGTCGCGCATGACGGATCGCGCATTGATCGACCGGGTGCAATCAATCATGGCTCGGATCGACGGCGCGATGGACACGGTTCGAAAGATTGCCACCGACCTTCGCCCCAGCATTCTCGATGACCTGGGGCTGGTGGCAGCGGTGGAATGGCAGGCGCAGGAGTTCGAGCGGAGTACCGGCATCACCGCCGAGCTGGAGGTGCAGACCACCTATCCCGAGCTGGATGACGCCTGCGCGACGACCGCATTCCGCATTCTGCAGGAGACGTTGACCAATGTCGCCCGGCATGCCCACGCGACTCGGGTGAAGATCGCGTTGCAGGTCAGCTCGAAGGAGCTGATGCTCGAGGTCAGGGACAATGGACGGGGGATCAGCAAGAGCGACCTGCTCTCGTCCACGTCGCTGGGTTTGATCGGCAGCCGGGAACGGGCGCTCGCCTGCGGGGGGAAGCTGGTCATCCGGGGGATCCGGGACCACGGAACCATCGCGTTGCTGAGGATCCCGATACGTTCGGGTGATGGAGGAACGGCATGATCCGACTCTTCATCGCGGACGACCACC
>DASUVR010000016.1:0-12772 GCA_036378855.1 Gemmatimonadales bacterium
GGCTTACCCGAAGTGGTCTCACGACTCGCCGCGAGCCTCGACAGCTACGACTCCCCGGTCCCGATGGACCAGACCGCTGCCGCCCTCCGGGTGCGGCCCACTCCGATGGAAGAGTTTGTCACCGAGCTGCTGGGTCCGGCCGGGCGGTCCTAGTAATACATCTCAGGCGACCCGCTCGGGTGCTCGGAGACCGATCCGCGGTGAGCGGCAAGCGTATAAATGTTCCACTCACCGCTCCAGGTCACCCGCGAGCCCGCTTTCCCCTATGCTCCCTTTCCAATCACCACCCGCGTCCCCTCCGGTACTCGCTCGATCCGCCGCTGGATCGCGTTACGGTCGGTCTCACTCAGAAGCGGAGAAGCGGCCAGGAGCTCAGCCCGGTGCCCCAGGTTCCAGACCTGATCCTGCTTCTTCTGCTCCTGCGCAATCCAGGCTGCATCCAGATACGCCATCGCCGCTGACTTGATATCTCCCTGCGCGAGCGCGCGCTCGGCCGCGTGGGCCATATCGCTCCGGGCTGCGGAACGGTCACCGGCAGCGTAGGCCAGCGCAGCCGCATCTGTCAGACAACGAAGTCCGATGGGATCCTCGACTGCGCGGAACTCCGCTGAGCGGCGATAGAGACGTGCGGCGTCCTGCCATCTGCCGGTGTGGACGAACCGGACGGCCGAATCCTGGAGACTGTCAGCCTTGTTCGCGCTGACGATGCTGGGCAGGCGGTACTGCGCGGAACCGGCTCTCGGCAGCGCGACAACTGCAAGGAGCACCAGGGCTATAGTGATATGACGGGTGAGTGTGGCGTTCATCGGGCACCTCCTTGGGCATGCGGGTCGTGATCGCATCTTGTGCGACAGCACAAGCAGTGCGAACTGCGGTAACCTCTGCCCCGGCCGGGTGCGTGTGATTGGAGACGACGAAGCACTTCATTGATGGACACGGATCGGCCGCTCGGGCCAGGGGCGCGAGGGGAGGACGTTAAGACTTGCGGCCTGCCGGGCCCCGCTCCTAGTTCTCTTGGTCCCCATTGCGATTGCTTTTACGCTCGCGCCACCAGCAGGGCCTGAGGAACGCGTAATGCACCACCCGATTCGGCCGACACGTACCGCAGTTTTTCTGCTAAGCCTTCTGGCGGGAGGTGCCGCTCATGCCAGCGCGCAGACCGGCAGCGTGCAGGGCCATGTCGTGCGGGGCGACGGGGCCGTCGGACTGGCGGAGGCCCAGGTCGAGCTGCGGCCTGCCGGCGTCAGCACTCGAACCGACTCGCGCGGATTCTACCAGTTCCGAGACGTCTTGCCGGGCCGGGTCAAGCTGGCGGTGCGGCGGGTGGGCTTCGCCCCCGCCGTTCTAGCGATACAGGTGAAGGCCGACTCCGTTACGGAGATCGATATACGTCTCGAGGCGGTTCTTACCATCCACGACCTGGTCGTTACATCCGAGAGGAGGGATCCACGAAGCCTGGGCGAGGTAGCCGCAGCGATGTCGGTGGCCGACACGTCGGACATTCGTCGCTCCCGGACCGTCGGGCTGCACGAAACCCTCCGGATGATGCCTGGCCTACAGGTGGCTTCTCGCTACGGCAATGAGGATGTGAACATCGGGATCCGCGGCTCGGCCGCTCGCGCGCGGCAAGCCGTGCGCGGCGTCGTCATGCTGATCGACGGCGTTCCTCTTACCGAGCCGGATGGAGTCGGCCGGCCCGACCTGATCGAGCTCGCCGCCTTGCAGCGGATCGAAGTCGTCCGGGGTCCGGGATCCGCGCTGTACGCCGGTTCTTCCGGTGGGGTGGTGAACGTCGTCTCCCGCACGGGACGGGATAGCCCGGGGGTCTGGCTGGATGCCTCGGGAGGTGCCTTCGGATTCCGAAAGTACTCTGGTCAGGCGGGGGGTGTCTTCGCCAACGGACGGGGGAGCAGTTTCGCGGCGGCTTCGTACACCTGGGCTGACGGATACCGGGCGCACAGCGACGCCGACATGCTGCGGGGCCAGGTGGCGGCCGACTACGCTGCCGCAACTGGCACCCGGCTTTTCATTCAGGCCGACGACTCCCGACTCGATTCGCGGGTGCCCGGGTCTCAGAGCCAGCCACAGTTCGACACCGATCCCACTGCTGCGGCACCCTCCGCCGTGGCCTTCGGCATGGGCCGGGATGACCATCGTTACCGGGCCGGCGCTCGCCTGGAGCAGGATATCGGGGGCGGTATGGCCAGCGGCTATCTCTTCTACAGCGGGCGAACGCTCAACTCCCCCAACCCGGCCGAGATCGTTGACCTGAACCTCCACCGGGCTCAGGGTGGAGCCCGCATTCGCAACCGGATTGCCGGTCAGGTCCTCGGCGCAACCATCGGTGTCGATTACGACAAACTCTTCGGGACCGATCAGCGCTGGCAGAACAACGGAGGAGGCGCACGAGGCTCGCAGCTCGACGATGGATCTCTCTCGGTGCCTAACCTCGGTGCTTACTCGGAAGTCGAGTGGCGGGCCAGCCGCACAGTGCAGGCGACACTCGGCCTCCGCTACGACCGGATCGCCTACCACTTCGAGAGCAAAGTGGGGATCCCCCGCCAGGAGACCTCCGTCGACCAACTCTCCCCCCGGTTGTCGGCCGAGTGGAGTTTGAACGACGCAACATCGCTTCGCGCATCGGCCGGCCGCGGCTTCGAGGCTCCGGGTATCGGCGAGCTCTCCCCCAGTCCGGGTGACTCACTGATGCTCTCGTTGCATCCGAAATCGCTGTGGAACTACGAGGTGGGTGCGCGCCAGCTCATCGGCACCCGCCTGCTGCTGGACGGGTCGGTCTTCTACGCCGATGTGAGAGGAGAATTCGTCCCCCACACGGTCAACAACATGAGCCGTCCAGAAAATGCCGATCGCTCACGCAACATCGGCGTCGAGCTGGGGGTAACCGCGCGGGTCACCGACCAGGTCGACTTGGCGGCGACTTATACCTTCCTCGATCTCCGGCTGCAGCGGTACAGTTCGGCGGTCCTCGATTCCACCGGAGCCCTCAGCCAGGTCGATTTCGCTGGCAAGCTGCTGCCCGGAGTGCCGAGGCACCGGCTGACTGGGGAGGCCCGGCTGAGCCCACTGCCTGTCCTCGATTTCGGCTTACAGCTCGAGTGGCAGGGCGTCGTGTACGTCGAGACCGGCAATGCCGACGCGGGGGTGTGGCACTACCAGACCCAGGCGGGCGGACTGCAGCAGGTCGCCTTTCGCGCCGCACCGGCGCGTGCCCTGGTACATCTGAGCGGGGAGTGGCGAATCGGCCCAGCGACGCTGCTCGGGAGCATCGAGAATCTCCTCGCACTCCGGTATGTCGGCAACGTTGTGGCCAACGAGATCCTGGGCCGTTTCTACGAGGCGGGACCGCCGCGGTCGGTGGCGCTGGGACTCAAGGTCACTACGCGATGATCCTCCGCCTCCTGGCGGCAATCGCGGCGCTAAGTGTCGCCGGAGGAGCCTTGCCAGCAGTGGCGGCAGCTCAGGCGGGGACTGCCGATCAGGAGCCCAGACGCATCCTGGTTCTCTACGACGAGAACAAGGATGACCTGCCCGGTCTCGAGCGCACCGACCGGAGCCTGCGCGAAGCGTTCCGAGCCGGGCTGGCGAAGGTCGAGATCTACAGTGAATCCATGGGCCTCTCGCAGTCCCACCGGTCCGGCTACGAGTCGGAACTAGCCGAGTTTTATCGCATCAAGTATGCGGGCCGAAGGCCGGATCTCATCATCGCGGTAATGGAGCCGGCGTTGAATTTCCTGCTGCGACATGCCGACCGGCTCTTTCCCGACGTTCCGATTGTCTTTGCCGGCATCGACGCCTCGACATTCAGCGGCAAGAAGCTCCCGAGCAACGTCACCGGCGTGCTGCTGAAGCGGGCGTATTCGCCTACGCTCGACGTAGCCCTGCGCCTGCAGCCGGACACGCGAGAGGTCTTCGTGGTGGGCGGCGGTGCGTCGCCTTTCGACGAGCTCCTGCAAAGCCTGATCCGCCGCGATCTACGATCGTTCGAAGGGCGGGTGCAGATCACCTATCTGTTCGGAATGACTATGGACGCGTTGCTCACGCGTCTGTCGCGTCTGCCCCAGCACAGCGTCATCCTTTATCTCAGCATGCTGACTGATGGTTCCGGGCGTCGCTTCGTGCCGGCCGAAGCCTTGTCGTCGATCGTTGCGTCAGCCAATGCGCCGGTCTACGTGTTCCTGGAACAGTACGTAGGCCTAGGAGCGGTCGGCGGGAATGTCTACAGCTTCCAAACCCAGGGGACGCAGGTCGCCGCGCTGGGGCTGCAGATTCTGCGGGGTGTTTCCCCGGCGAGTCTTCCAGTGCGGGAGCAGGACGCCCAGGTGAATCTCTTCGATGCCCGCGAGCTCCGCCGCTGGAATCTGAACGAGGCGCGTCTCCCCCTTGGGAGTGTGATTCGCAATCGGGAGTCCTCGGTGTGGGTGCAGTACCGATGGTACATCATCGCGGCGATGGTCGTGCTGCTCACCCAGAGCGCGCTGATCGGGGGCCTGCTTCTCCTCCGCCATCGGCAGGTCCAGGTGGAGGCGGAAGCCCGGCGGCAGCGGGACGACCTGGCGCACGTTCTTCGAGTCGCCACCCTGGGCGAGATGACCGCTTCGCTGGTCCACGAAATCAGCCAGCCGGTCGGCGCCATCCGGATGAACGCGCGGGTCGCGAGTGCACTGATGGAAGGGACCCGACGGCCTGAGGAGGTGGGCAACCTCGCCGAGGCTCTGGCCGATATTTCGGCGGCTGCCGGCCACGCCTCGTATGTCATTGACCGCTTGCGCACACTCTTTCGGAGGGAGCGAGCGGAGTACCGTCAGCTGGACGTCAAAGCGCTGATCGGGGAGGCGGTGCGCTTGCTCCGTACCGCCATGCTTATCGGTGGTATTGACATCCGGCTGGCGTTTGATGAAGCCATGCCGGCGATCCTAGGCGACCCGGTGCAGCTCGAGCAGGTACTGCTCAATGTCCTGTTGAACGCGCGTGATGCCATCGCCGCCAGCAGCGACGGCCCCCGCGTCATTATGGTCCGGGCCGGCCAAGACTCAAGCCGCAATGTGATCGTCGAAGTCGCGGACACAGGCGACGGCGTCGCGGAGGCTGACCTGGAGCGAATCTTCGAGCACTTCGTCAGCACGAAGCCGAAGGGATTGGGAATGGGGCTCGCCATAAGCCGTTCGATCATCGAGGCCCACGGCGGCCGTATCTGGGCCACCAGGAACTCCGAACGCGGCCTCACCGTACATATCAAACTGCCCAGTGACATTCGCCGCGACGTACGGACCGCCGTCGAAATGGATAACGTGGCGGGCGCAACCTGACCGAGGTCGGTGCATCAGCCGCCGGTTCCTGACCCTCCCCGCCGGGATCTCGTATCAGGGAAGGAGCAGTGCCTTGATGGCGCGCCGCTCATCCATGGCGCGGTAGCCTTGCGCTACCTGCTCGAGCGGCAGCGTCAGGTCGAACACCTTCCCGGGATTGATCTTTCGACTCCAGATCAGATCGATCAGATCAGGCAGATAAGCGCGGACCGGAGCGGGACCGCCGAGCAGGTGAACTTCGGCAAAGAACAGCTCCATTCCCGGCAGGGCCACCCCGTGGGCAACCCCGACGAAGCCGACATGCCCACCGGGACGAGTGGAGCGAATGGCCTGCATCATCGACTCCTGGGTCCCGACGGCCTCGATCACCGAGTGTGCACCGAGCCCGTCGGTCATGTCCTTGATCCGCGCCACGCCCTCGTCGCCCCGCTCGGTCACGATATCGGTAGCGCCGAACTCGCGGGCCAGCTGCTGCCGCCGCTCGTGGCGGCTCATGGCGATAATGCGCTCGGCGCCCATCTGCTTGGCCGAGAGTATTCCGAGCAGCCCTACGGCCCCGTCCCCGACAACCGCGACCGTCTTCCCGGGTCCCGCGGCGGCCGCATCGGCTGCGAACCAGCCGGTGCCGAGCACGTCGGAGGCCGCAAGCAGGCTCGGCACCAGGTCATCGGGCGGGATGTCTGGCGTAGCCACCAGGGTTCCGTCGGCGAGCGGGACCCGGAGAAAAGGCGCTTGTGCTCCTTCGGCGCCGAGCGGCTGGGCCTGCACGCACCGGCTCTGATATCCGGCCCGACAGATGGCGCAGGTGTTGTCCGAGGCGAAGAACGACCCGACGACGAACTGCCCGGGCTGGATTTTCCTGACGGCGCTCCCGACCTCCTCCACGATGCCGCAGTATTCATGGCCCATAGGGGTGGGTCCGGAGATCGGCTGGATACCTCGGTAGGGCCATAGGTCCGATCCGCAGACGCAGGTGGCCGAGATCCGGAGAACCGCATCGGTCGGCTCCAGGATGGTGGGCGCGGTTCGCTCCTCGAATCGCACATCGCCCGGGCCGTACAGAATGGCGCCACGCATGGTGTCCCGCCGGGGACGCTGGGGAATGGACGGCTCAGTCTCCACTCCAGCGGCAAGGACCTTCTCCTCTATCTTGCTCATGTTGTATCTCCAGGACTCAGAAGCTCAAGGGCTGAAGCTGCCGCTCAAGTGTGCCGACCTCCGTGAGGCTGGTCACGCGCGGCTGCATCTTCTTGCACCGTTGGAGTCCAAGCAGTTACGCACTGGCATAGCCTTCGCATATCGGACGGCCATTTCCCACTTCCCGGAGGCCGTCATGCAGTACAGGAGTGCGGTGGCGCTTATCGCTCTGATCGCGATGGCAGCGCCGGTGCGAGCCCAGACCACGGTCCAACGGGCCGCGGATGTTCTCAACCGTCCCCAGCCGAATCCCATGACCGAAACCCGTCGAGTCACCTCGACCACCGTCATCGTACCCCAGCGCGAGGTCGTAATTGTCGAGCGGGTCCACGGCCGCCGCTACGGCTGGTGGAAGCAGTCCCAGTATCGCGTGATCACGGTGTATTACGACGGCAGCCGCTTCTACCGCCGTCCGTTCGACCGCCGGTCGCTTCAGAAGGTGGTGGTGTACGAGCGCGCCGGCCGCTACTACATCGACGACGATCGGTGGTCGCGGGACCGCAGCCGTCAATGGGATCACGATGACAGGTGGCGCGACGACCACGATCGCCGGGACCACGACAGATGGGACGACAAGCATAGGGACGATGACAGGTGGAGGGGCGACGACAGACGGAGAGACGATCGCGATTGGAAGGGCGACGACAAGCGGAACGGCGACGAGAAGGGGAAGGGCGACGATAAGGGCAAGGGCGACGACAAGCGGAAGGATGACGAGAAGCGGAAGGACGACGGCAAGGACTCGAAAGGAAACAACGGCCACCACTACGGCCAGGATCCTGAGAACCACAAGGATAAGTGGCAATAGGCCGCGGGTACGGCGGTACGGCGGTACGAGGGAACGACGGAACGATGGTAGATGGTAGGTGGCAGACGAAGGGGCCGGACTCGACATTGAGTTTCGGCCCCTTCGCTACGCTCAGGGTGACACGCTTCTCTTTCTTCGTACCGCCGTACCGCCGTACCGCCGTACCGCCGTACCGCCCTACCGCCCTACCGCCCTACCGCCGTACCGCCGTTCCTTCCGCTCACCGTCCTATCACCAGCTGCTGACTTGCCCCCGGTGCCCGCTCGATCCGCTGAAGAATCGCGCCGCGATCCGACTGACTAAGGAGCGGTGAGGCGGCAAGAATCTCGGCCCGATGACCCAGCTCCCAGACCTGATTCGGCTTCTGCTGCTCCTGCGCGATCCAGGCCGCATCGAGATAGGAGAGCGCCGCTGCGCGGAGATCGCCCCGGGCGAGGGCCCGCTCGGCGGCGTGGGCCATGTCGCTCCGAGCCGCTGAGCGGTCTCCTGAGGCGTAGGCCAGGGCTGCCGCGCTGGTCAGGCACTGGTACCCGATGGAATCCTCCATCGCCCGGAACTCCGCTGACTGCCGATACACCCGGGCGGCCTCCCGCCAGCGGCCGTCGGCCGTCATTTTGGCCGCGATCTCATGCAGGCTGTCCGCCTTCACGGAGCTGACTATGGTGGGGAGCCGATATTGTCCGGCCGCGGCACTCGGCAGCCCGGCGGTTGCAAACAGCACCATTGCCGCCGTAAAGCGGCTAGCGAGTGAAGCGTTCATAGGGGCTCCTCCTGAGGCAGCGCGACAGTCAGTATCATCTTGTCCATCGGTACGGACTGAAGCTGGCTGCCGGTACCCACCTGCGCAGGGGACGTTCGTCCCATGATTTCACGCCGCAGGTCCGACGCTTCATGACTCGAATCCTGCTGCCTAGGCCTGGGGTCGGGCGGAAACCCACCAGAGCGGGCTGCGTAGTGGAGGAGTGACCTTACCCACAGTACCTATTAACCTGGCTGCCGTCGTTCGGGCAGTGGATGCGCTGGTGTCCCCCTTGGAGTGGGGCAGCCGGCACGCCTGGCTGGCCGAGAGCCTCACCCGGGTCCGCGAGGCTCGCGGTGTGCCGGGCTGCTCCGGGTCGGTGGCCAGTGTCGAGCTGGAGGAGCTGCTCCGTCTGGATGGCGACGAGCCGGGCTGGCTTCAGGCCGCGCTCGACTCACCGAATGAGGTCTCGTCCGGAAGTCTCCTACCCAGAGTTACGGCCGCCTCCGAGGAATGTCTCCCCCTGGTGTCCATGCGCTGTGCCCTCGCTGCCGGCCTCGCGATTCTTCGCCGGCTGCACGAGTGGTTGAGTATGCTGGGCCACGTTTGTGACGACGTGAATGCCGGAATGGCGATCTTTCGCCGTGAAGGTCTCGAGCAGGTGGTGCGGAACGAACGATGGGACGAGCTGCTGGACGATGAGCCGCAGCGCGACCGTCTGCGAGAACTGATCACCCGCCAAGCCGGACACACCGCGGCCTCGGTTGGATCGATGCGTGAGGACTATGTGGAGCTGGAGCTGTCCGGAGGGAGTTATCGTCTGATCGCCAAACGCGCGCCTGCGGGAACGCTGCTGCCCGACGCCGGGGTGCTGGTCCTGATGGATCGGGTGGGGCCGGACCTTCCGACTACGCGAGAGCTCCGGGTGAGCTTCGGCCTTCGGGGCCGGGAGCCCCAGGTTGCGCTGCTGGCGGCGGAAGGACTCTCGAACGCTGCCATCGCCCAGAGAATGCGGCTGAGCGCACACACTGTGCGACACTATCTCGAGCGGGTGCTCACCCGGCTGGGTCTCCACTCACGCAAGGCGCTGGCTCTGCATCTCATGGCAGCGGAGCGCGATAAGGCGGCCGAGCATCCCGGCGGCAAGACCCCGCGGTAGCGCTCCACCTCTTGTTCCTCGTGGGCATCTCTTATCCCTCAACTCGATCTCACTCATAGGGCACGACTCAACCTGACCCGTAGGCTGGTGAGAATCCATGGGACCCCTTAGATTGGCCCCCACGTCGCAAGCTTCAATGCTGCATCATGGCTATACTTGATCCTCGCTTGACCTCTCCCCACAGCCTTGTGAGCTCGAGCACTTCAGCCCCCGCATAGCGGAAAGCCGCTGGTCACGTCCATTGCTGGGAGAGCAGCACCCGCGGCCGAAGTCACCGACCGAGCACGCGAGAAGGATGTCTCCTCGCGTGCCCGCGGAGAAAGAGCGGCTGGCGAGGAATGTCATACAGGAGGTTGTTATCATGAGACGACGAGACGCACTGAAGGGCATATTTGCGGCCGCGGCCGCACCGTGGATCGGGGGTTGCCTCAGCGACCGGATCCTGTCACCGAGCCTCTCCACGGGATCGATCGGGGGTGCCGCCATCTTGATAGGGGCCGGCGACCTGCACGCCGCGATCACGGGGACGCTGCCCCGGAAACGGACGGCCGCGCTGGTGAAGGGCGTTCTGGATGCGGATCCGGCGGCCGTGGCATTCATGGTGGGGGACCTTACACACAACGGCACCGCCGCTGAGCTGACCAACTACTACCACCCGACGTGGGGCGCCTTCCGCGACCGGACGATCTTCTGCATCGGGAATCACGACACCGAATACGTGGACCCTCCCGGCGCCGCCTACTACGCCTACACCAAGGCGCCGCGCTACTTCGCGCGGGACATCGGCGACCACTGGCGGGCATATGTGCTCAACTGCAGCGGGGCCTCGGACGGCGGCGCGAGCCCGACGGTGCAGGCGGATTGGCTCCGGGCAGACCTCGCGGCGCACCCGAACAGGCAGTACCTCGCGTTGTTCCACTATCCCATGTTCGCCAGCGTCTGCGAGTACCACACCATGCTCGCGGGGGGCACGCCCAAGGACATGACCTGGAAGGGGCGAGTCGGGCCATGGTGGCGGATCCTGCAGGCGGCCGGCTGTGAATTCGCGCTGAGCGGGCACGCGCACCGGTGGGAGCGTCTCCGGCGGATGACCGCGGACGGAGTGGTCAGCGCCAAAGGGATCCGGCAGTTCGTGGTCGGCACCGCGGGCGTGAAGCTGCGGGACATCGTGACGCAGCACCCCAACAGCGAGAAGGTCGTGGTGGCGCACGGTGTCGTTCGCTTTGACCTCTCTGCGGACCGCTACGCCTGGACATTCACCGACGAGTTCGGCGCGGTCCGGGACACCGGCACGCAATTGTGCCGAAAGGTTCTGGCTTGAAATAAGGGCAAATCACCCTACTGCTTGGCCGGCAGATCCACTGCGTTGTCGGCCGCCTGCCCGTAACTGAGGATCATGGTGCGCGCTCGATAGCCGGGAGCAGTCACGCGGACCAGCTGGCTGCGGCAGACATCCACCAGGGCCGGGTCGAACCGCAGCCGGTAATGCCCGGTCTGATCGGCAAAGGTCGAGAAGCCGGTGCCGAGAACCTGAAGGAACGCGCCCGGGATCGGGCGTCCGTTGGACTCCACCCGCACGATGCCCTCGATCACACCATCGGTCGGTCGGGGGACATCCTGCACCTGCTCGCCGCTGAAGGGGCAGCGGGTTCCTGCAGTCATGGTGCTCACCGGCAATCCTGCGGAGACGGGACCAACGTTCCCGCCCCGAGGCGACTTCGGGCCAAACAGCCGGCGGGCTTCGCTGACCATCGGGTCTTCCCGCTCTGCGGCGGTCGCGTTTGCCGTCGGCTTCTCCGGGTGGGGATCTGCGGCGGCCGGCTTATCGTGCTCGGGCACCTTCACATCGGTCTTTCCCGGTTGAGCGAGCTCCGGCGGAGGGCGACGGAATGCATTGGCCAGGGCCCGGGGGAGCGGCGGAGGGGGAGGAGGTGGCTTGGGGGCCGGCTGGGGTTTAGGCGCCGGTGGTGGCTTGGGCGCCGGTGCCGGTTTGGGTCTCGGCGGCGCCGCCTTGGGCGGCAGGTATACCATCTGCACTGCCTGTGGCCGGTCCTGAGCCGGGCTAGTTCTGTCCTCGTCCTTCCTGGTGGGAAAGAAGATCACCAACAGAATGATCACAGCGTGCAGCAGCACGCTGAGCGCTATCCCTGGAGAATTCGGCTTCCGGGCGCTGAGCTGATCCCATTCCTCGAATGGCGTGTGCTTCCGAATCGGACTCGGACGCACCAGCCCCAGGCCGAACGGTCGCCGGCTGCCGAACATTCCGGCTTACCTGCCCGGCGCGGTAAATCGGGACATGCAACGACTCCTCTGATCGGTCGCGCCTGGGCCTGGTGTTCCGGCGCCAGAACTACGTCGCCAGGGTCTCTGGCGTTGGTGATCCGCTGAATCTAGGCGGGGGGAGAGTGTTATGGCGGGAGTTTAAAGGCAATACACAAAAGGTGGGGCTCACTGAGAGGGTCGATGCGACTCTTCGGCCCCCTCGCGTTGCTCTGGGTTACACCAAGCCGCTCACTCGATGCGGAGCGACCTCAGTGCTGCCTGGCCACTCGACGATACCGCCAGCTCGGCCGAGAGCTTGTGCTCCCGCAACGCCTGTTCGTACATGTGGCCGGTGCCCTCCTGCACGAAGTACGACTCGATCCCGAACTGGAGCGAGCCGTAACGGCCCATCTGCCCCTTCAGAAAGAGGCCGCCATCAGGCTTGGCCAGGGAGTATCTGTCGGCCCTCCAGTGCACCCGGTCCGAGTCCGGCACCAGCGTCACGTACACCGGTCGGCCTTCGGTTTGCTTCGAGCCCCAGACCTGGCTTTCAGACAGACCCTGGATTCCGGAACGGGAGACCCGGCTGAAGTCGTAGCTCAAGGTGACGTAATCGCCCCGGAAGAGGTCCCGCGGGTCCACCGGCTGCACCCTGACCAGCACGGTCTGTCCGGTAATGAGCGGAGTGGCGCGGAGCCCGATCATCGCAACCAGGATCGCGAGCTGAGCCACCACGGTAAACTTGAGAGTCTTTCTCTCGCGGGCCTGGAGCCAGCCGAGGACGTTAGCATCCACCCAACGCAGCACTGCCTCAGGCATACCGAACCTCCTTGCGTCCCTGCCAGTAGCGGCCCACGGCGAACAGGATCGCGCCGCAGCCGAAGAACATCATGGCGGCGCCCACCATGCCTCCGACGCCGCCGAACAGATCCACATATCGCAGCACCGCCCAGAGCAGGAAGTAGAGCACTCCCGCCCCGAAGGGCCGTCCCCGGTCCTCCCTGAGGCCGATCTGCATCAGCCAGAAGGCGCCAGCCACCATGGCAACGTTGACCAGCACGGTAGCCACCAGCGCGCCGGTACCTGCGCCGCCCGGTCCCTTGAACCCGACAGCGATCAGCGGCAACGCGGTCATCAGCAGCGCGAGACCCACAGGCACGATCAGACGCTGGGTCATCTTCCGCCCACCGAGCTGCACGATGGCCAGGGCTACCAGCGCAATCAGAGCCGGCGGAATGACGACCCGCATCGAGTCTTCACCCAGGTGCTTGCCCAGGCTG